>CAJWGC010000007.1 GCA_913031525.1 uncultured Acidimicrobiia bacterium
GCAAGAAGGAGATACGATTTCGGTTCACTATGTCGGCACTCTTGACGATGGATCGGAATTCGACTCATCGAGGAGACCAGGCCGTGATGCATTGTCTTTCACAGTAGGAGCCGGACAGATGATCGCCGGATTTGACTCTGCGGTCCGCGGAATGAAGCTCCGTGAGGTCAAGACGGTACGTATTGAACCGGCTGACGCATACGGAGAGCGCGACGAGACCGCTGTCACCAATGTTCCATTGGATCAGCTTGGTCCTGGGGTTGCCGATACGGTAGAACCAGGCAGCATTCTGGTTTCAGGATCTGGGCAGCGCGTATTGGTGCTAGAGGTTTCAGAAGAGGAGATCGTCATTGACCTCAACTCGCCTCTAGCAGGGCAAGCTCTTACCTTTGAGATCGAGCTAATTGCCTTCGGAAACTGAGGATATTCAAGAATCTCCTAGTGTGGCGCAGGGTAAATGCGCTTCTTAGATTGGAGAGATCGCGATTCTCAACTGCCTGTACCCTTATCGATACGAGCGCCAGTATTGTTCTCGTTCCAACCTCCCAGGAGGTGGAAGTGCAGGTGGAAGACTGTCTGACCAGCACCTTGCCCTACGTTACTGACGATTCGCCACCCAGTATTGAGATTGAATTCGTTCGCGATTCGAGCGGCTAGTTCGAAAAGCTTTCCCAGCAATGCACCTTGTTCTCTCGTGAGGCCAGCAGCAGAGTCGGCTATGTGGCGCTTCGGGATCAGCAGGATATGAATCGGCGCCGCTGGCTCTATGTCGCGAAAGGCCAAAATTTCATCATTCTGGGCGACGATTGCAGAGGGGATATTTCCTGCGACGATTTCGCAGAAAACGCAGTTGTCAGTCATGTGACGAATCGTTGGGGGAAAGACCGAAGAGGATTTTTTCCTTTTCCAGGAAAGTGGTTACTTGGCTGCGATGTTCGAGATGAGATACATGAGCCATTGTTTCTGAAAAAGCTAGCCTTTTTTGGACTGGCGGAAGATCGGTTCGGAAGATTCCTTCCATGATTTCCCAACCAGTCGCAGGACCCCGTCTTAATTTCTGCACGATCGCGTCGAGACGTTGGTTGTGGTGCATGACAATTTGGCGTGCTCGAGATTGGCCGGATTCGATAGTCGTTCCGTGTGCTGGATAGGTGGTCTTAAGGCCGAGTTTTTCTATACGCTGCAACGAGGCGATATAGATCCCGAGGCGATCTTCTTGGTCATCGTATTGGACTACCGGAGTGATTCGTGGGAGTACGTGGTCTCCGGAGAAAAGTGCATTGGTTTTCGAGTCCACCAGACAAATATGCGCTGGATCATGTCCGGGGGTATGGAGGACTTCCAGGCCACGGTTGGCGTCCACGACGATACGGTCACTGTCTAGGAGAAGATCCGTAGGAGGATGCACTGGCGGGGCCCAAGGAGGTCGCTTTAGTGAGTGATGGATTTCCTTTGCCTGTTCTGACGGAGCGCCGTGCCGTAAGGCAAGCTTTTCCTGGACGGACGATCGTAGAGACCAGTCGTTGTACTCCTCGATCCCGGAAGCGGCGTTTCTATGCATCAAAAATTGTGCTCCGCTGGCCTCAACAAGTCGCGGGGCCATTCCGATGTGGTCAACGTGAAGATGAGTTCCAATCAATCTTGTGATGTCTTGCACAACGTGACCTATGGCCTTTATTCCTTCAGTGAGTGCGGCCCAGGATTCTTCCGAGTCGACTCCGCAGTCAATTAAGACAAGACCATCAGGCGAGGCGATGACGAAGGAATTGACCCACTTCAGACGGGGAAAGGGTAAAGGAAGGCGGATCTCGAAGATTCCATTTCCGTGAGAGATCATGGGCTTATTGCTGTTGTTCATGTGAGGGAGCTTTCGCGTTCTGTGAATCTCATTTTCCTACCGCCAGCGCTTTGAGGACAAAGGCCGTGTTTTCAACCTTGGTGGTCCCGAATGATTAGGCATGCTCTGCTGAAGGAGTTGCTTTGATCGGTGAGGGACAAACGGCCCCCTTGACCTTGTCCACTGAGCCCCTGATGATTCGGATGGTTTTGCAGTCGTGTGCATGTCACTTCACATCGCATGGACCCGAGCGTACCCTTTTTAGTTGGCAAGATCACAGATCTGTACCATCTCCTGTTCCTATCGAAATCAGGTTGATCTCGGTATTCTCACGATATTCGTAGGCGGGAGGAGGTGGAATGACAAAGCATCAGCGCCTCACTGAACCTCTTATTCGAGAGAATGGAACCTTACGTCCTGCAAAATGGGATGAAGCACTTGACAAGGTGGCGGCTGGCCTCGGCGAGCACATGGGTCGCGCAGTCGGAATGTTCTCTTGCTCAAAGGCGACCAACGAGATGAACTACATTGCCCAAAAATTTGCTCGAGTTGTCCTTGGCAGTAACAACATTGACAGCTGCAATCGCACTTGACACGCTCCTTCAGTCGCCGGTCTGGCGGCAGTGTTTGGAGCGGGAGGCGGCACTTCTTCATATGAGGAAATCGAGACCACAGATCTGATTGTTTTGTGGGGCTCTAACGCGCGCGAAGCTCACCCCATTTTTTTCCATCATCTCGCCAGAGGTATGCGCAATGGAGCGAAGATGTACACCATCGATCCGCGTCGTACAACCTCTGCGGAATGGGCGGACACATGGCTCGGGATCGATGTCGGTTCTGATATAGCTCTTTCCAATGCTGTGGCGCGCGAGATCATTGTTTCAGGTTTCGCCAACGATGGTTTTATCGCTCATTCGACTTCTGGATTTGATGCTTACGCTGCGTCGGTCGACGAATGGACTTTGGAAAGGGCCGAGCAAGTCACCGGTGTTCCAGGAACTGCGATAAAAGAACTGGCTCACGACTACGCGCTTGCTGACACCGCTCAGTTATGTTGGACGCTCGGGATCACGGAGCATCACAATGCTACGGACAACGTACTGGCGCTGATCAACCTTGCTCTCTTAACCGGTCATGTTGGACGATATGGATCTGGTCTCGTGCCGCTTCGCGGACAGAACAATGTCCAAGGTGGGGGGGATATGGGTGCCTTGCCCAACAAGCTTCCGGGATTTCAGGATTTAGAGGATGATGAACTTCGTGGAAAATTCGAAGCGACTTGGGGTGTCGATATCCCTGACAAGAGCGGATTGCATCTTTCTCTAATGTTCGAAGCGATGGAGTGTGGCGATATAAAGGCGCTCTACGTTATAGGAGAGAACCCAGCACAGTCAGAGGCCGATGTTTCACGGACTCGACGGATCTTGGATGGCCTCGATTTCCTCGTCGTTCAAGATATCTTCTTGACGAAGACCGCCGAAATGGCTGATGTTGTCTTACCTGCATCGGCTTCTTGGGCTGAGACAGAGGGAACCGTTACCTCCTCGGAACGACGAGTGCAGCGCGTCAGGAAGGCACTAGATCCGCCAGGTTCAGCGCGTGACGATATAGATATCTTGAGCGATATTGCGAGACGTTTGGGTCACAATTGGGCTCCTCAAACACCCGAGGAGGCGTGGGATGAACTTCGTAGTCTCTCTCCGATGCACGGTGGCATGTCTTATCGACGTCTTGAAGATCACGGTGGGTTGCAATGGCCTTGTCCTGACGAGGATCATCCTGGGACTCAATTCCTTCACGGTTGGCTGTGGGAGAATCCATTGCCGCGCGATCCGGTTCCGTTTTTTCCAGTCGAATGGGTACCTCCTGTAGACGAGCTCTCTGACCATTATCCGATTCGTCTCACCACTGGTCGACGTCTGGATTCGTATAACACAGGTGTTCAATCGGGCGGTTACCGTTCTCCTATCCGGGATACTGGTGCTTTGGAACTAGCTCCTGAAGAAGGAACGAAACTTGGTCTGGAAGAAGGAGAAAGAGCGCGTGTTAGCTCTAGGAGAGGGAGTATTGATGTTCCAGTTCTTTTCAACAAAAACTTGAGACCTGGCCTTGCGTTCATGACACTGCATTTTCCCGACGATGTTGATGTGAATGTATTGACGATCGATGCTTGGGATCCCAAATCAGGGACGGCAGAATTCAAAGCTACGGCTGTTCGAGTAGACAAAATTTAGGAGCCGATTATCGATCTCCAGATGACGACGGACCGGGCGACGGCTACCGAACGGGAATCTGTCGATGTGGTACTCGGCTCTCCAGATTCTGGATGGTCGGGGGGTGCGCGCGCTTCTTCTGATTTCCATATAGCTAGAGGGGGATTTCATCAAGCCCAGCAGAATCGGAACATGCTGTTGCCGGCGCTCTTGGCTCTCCAAAGTTCTGCGGGTTGGATCAGTCCCGGTGGGCTTAACTATGTATCTGAACGGCTTGGCGTTCCTCCAGCTGAGGCCTATGGCGTAGCGTCTTTTTACGCCCTTCTATCGACCGAACTGCGACCTCCGAGGGCGTTGTATGTATGCGACGATATTGCTTGTGCGCAGATAGGAGCTGAGCAGCTCATTTCAGACGTCGAATCTTTTGTCTTGGGCGACCCTGAGGCGATAGTTATCCGTAGTCCTTGCCTCGGTCAATGTGATAAGGCCCCAGCAGTCTTTCTGCAGACTGCCGGGGGAGAAGATGCTGCTGTTGCTCCCGCAGATTTGTCCATTGTCCGCCAAGCAGTGATTGGGAATTTCCCATCGACAGTCCATCCTTCCGATACCTTCGGTAATGGCCCTTCCTTTCTTTTGCATCGGGTGGGAGAGATTGATCCGACTTCGATCGCTGCTTACCGCGCCACAGGAGGCTATAAAGCGTTGCCTGTTGCTTTAGAGGCGGGACCCGAGAGTGTCGTTGCTGAAATCAAGGCAAGTCGGATTCGTGGCCGTGGCGGTGCGGCCTTTCCGATGGGATTTAAGTGGGAAGCTGTAGCCGGTGCTGATGATCCCGAGCGCTATGTTGTTTGCAACGCTGATGAATCTGAGCCGGGTACTTTTAAAGACCGCGTGCTCCTGGAAGGGGATCCGTTTTCCATTATCGAGGCCATGACGATCGCGGGATTCGCGGTCAGTGCTTCCAAGGGATTTGTTTATATCCGCGGTGAATACCCACTGGCCATATCTCGAATCGAAGCTGCTGTGGCCCAAGCCGAGGAGTCAGGTCTCCTCGGTGACAATGTATACGGATCGGATTTCTCCTTTCGGATCCAAGTTCGGAGTGGAGCTGGCGCCTACATCTGTGGGGAAGAAACAGCTCTATTCAATTCGATCGAAGGGTTCAGAGGCGAACCCCGGAACAAGCCCCCTTTCCCTACTCAATCAGGTCTGTTTGGCAAACCTACTGCCATCAACAACGTTGAGACTTTGGCCAACGTTTCGCAAATTGTGCTACAGGGAGGAGAGAAATTTACCTCCATCGGAACGGCAGAATCCACAGGAACGAAGCTGTTCTGTTTGTCTGGGGCTGTGGAGAAACCCGGCGTGTACGAGGTTGAGTTTGGCATGACTCTCGGGGAACTTCTCGAGATCGCTGGCGGGGCGAAGGGAGAGATTGCTGCAATTTTGCTTGGTGGCGCCGCTGGATCTTTCATTGGGCTGGACGCCGTAGATCTTCCGCTTACTTTTGAAGACACACAGGCAGCAGGCTTGTCTTTAGGATCGGGCGTCATCATGCCCTTCTTGGTGGGAGTCGACTTCGAGGCGGTCGTTCAGCGTATTGCCTCTTTCTTTCGCGATGAATCTTGTGGCCAGTGTGTTCCGTGTCGTGTGGGTACGGTTCGCCAGGAAGAGGCACTTCATCGTATTGCTTCAGGAAGAAATCCGGATACGCTCAATGAAGAGTTTGTCCTTCTCGATGATCTCGATCGTGTGATGCGAGATGCTTCGATTTGTGGGCTCGGTCAAACTGCCGGTACTGCAGTGCAATCGGCTATAGGACTTGGATTAATCGGTGGCTCATCGTGAGCAAGACTCATCTCGAGTTACCGAGTTCTCTGATCGAGATAGAAATTGACGGTTCAGTAGTCACCGCACCGAAAGGAAGCACCATTCTTGAAGCTTGCCGAGGCGCAGGGGCAGAGCAACCGACACTCTGTTATCTAGAAAATCTCACTCCTGTCAATACTTGCAGAGTTTGCGTTGTAGAGGTAGTTGGTTCTCGTGCGCTTGTCCCTGCTTGCTCTCGGCCAATTGAGCCGAACATGGAGATTTCTACTGATTCCGAACGAGTTCGGCACAGTCGTCGAATGGTTTTCGATTTGCTTGAGAGTTCGGTTGACCTCTCACTTGTAGATGACTCAACGCGTTCTTGGATGGAGCGCTACCGAATTGATTCTCCGAGTGACGACGATTCGACAGAGCCTTCAGGGGAACGTGTTGACCGAGTTAAGTCTTATCACGTGTCCCATCCTGTTCTACCTGCAACAGTTGCTCAACCGGTAAAGATTGAGGACGACCTTTACATACGTGACTATGCCAAGTGCATTCTTTGCTACAAGTGCGTAGAAGCCTGTGGCCCTGACGCTCAAAATACTTTTGCTATCGCAGTAGGCGGCCGTGGTTTCGAATCTCGGATTACTACCGAGTTTGACGTTGTTCTTCCCGACTCGGCTTGCGTTTACTGTGGAAACTGCATTGGAGTGTGCCCTACTGGTGCGCTCATGTTTAAGTCAGAGTTTGACCTTCGCGCTGCGGGTCGGTGGGATGAGTCGTCACAGACTGTGACAACAACGGTCTGTTCCTATTGCGGAGTAGGTTGCAATCTAGAGCTAACCGTACAGGACAATGAGATCGTCAAGGTGACTTCGCCGCTTGATCATGACGTTACGAGCGGGCATCTGTGTATAAAAGGTCGTTTTGGCTACCAACATGTACAGAACCGATAAACCATTGGAGGGAGAGGCCGCTTTGTGGGGGCAATCGGCTAGCGCAGGAAATTTCACCAGACTTTTTAGGCGGGATCCTTGATGAGCGAATTGACTGATTTTGAGGTGGTCCGTTATTCGGGGGATTCCTTTTCGAGAGTTCGAGATGCTGTTGTTGTCGAGAGTCCCGTGGAGTTTCGCCTTAATGGAGTTCCGATAGCTGTTCTAATGAGAACTCCAGGGTACGAGGAAGATCTTGGTCTTGGCTTTGCCCTTACTGAAGGAATCGCCCTTTCCCCGAGTGAGGTTACGGGGGTATCTCGACGATCCGGCAATGACCAGGGAGATCGGTTCGACTTGATTTTCTCTCCTGAAGTAGAAATTGATCCAGAGCAATTCCGCCGTAATCTTTACACGACCTCTTCGTGCGGGGTTTGCGGCAAGACATCAATCGATGCGGTTCGCGTGGCAGCTCTCCCCTTACCTACGGGACCAATAGTTACGCCGGATCTGCTTTTGGATCTTCCGGAGAAGATGAAGGGTTCTCAGAGTGCTTTTCATAGAACTGGTGGGCTGCACGCTGCAGCGGTTTTCAGTTCCGAAGGCGATCTGATTGTGGTGAGAGAAGATGTGGGTCGCCACAATGCTGTGGACAAGGTAGTTGGCTGGTTGGCTCGTCGTACCTGGCCTTTGGGAGACGTCATACTTCTGGTTAGCGGTCGGATTTCATTTGAGATGGTTCAAAAGGCCGCGGTGGCGGGAGTGCCAATAATTTGTGGTGTTTCCGCGGCTTCTTCTCTTGCTGTAGAACTAGGTATTGAACTTGGCTCCACCGTTGTTGGATTCCTGAGAGAAGGGGGTTTCAACGTTTACGCTGACAAGGGCCGTATCATCTGAAATTCTGCAGCGTTACTATCGGTCCATGGCTATTGACATCGAAGGATTCATCACTTATCTAAAAGACCACGCTATAGAACACGGTTTTCACGTACACGATGAACGGCACTTCATAGAAACCTATTCCCTGCGTCAGGCATGGGAAGTGGATCTTCACCCTGAGTCAGCTTGCAGCGGACCGCTCGATCTGAATCTAGCTTTTGATGTCGAGCCAAGAGTTCTACTCGATCTCGCAGAGAGGGTCGTCACCATCGAGGAGTCTTATGAGAACTTGGAGGGCGATTTAAGGCTGCCTCTCGTCTTTAACTGGGCGCTACCGCCACTAGACGATCCTCCGGATCTCGTCGTGCTCGCGGCCGAGTTGGGTGGCGTAGGTGGTGTCGAACTTCCTATAGAAGTTTCAGTGATGGAGTCGACCGGTGCACTTTCGACTGATCCGGAAGTGAGACTATCGATCATTGGCCGGGTCGAAGTTTCGTTAGTTGATGTGATGAGAGGTCAGGAGAAACTGTGTGACACCTTGGATCGGTGTCGCAATGTCAGCGAATGGTTGATTGATCAGGCCGCTTATTGGAAAGTGCGTTTTTCGGCTTGAAGGTCGGTCTTTTTGATGACGATGTTTTGTCTATATCCCGTGATTAGCGTCGCCGACGACGTAAATAGCTGGCGAGTTCCCAGATCATTATTCCAGCCAGCGCGGCGATTAGCAGAGTGAGCCAACGTGGCAGTGAGGCGCTCCACCACAAAAACTCAACGGGGGTGTCTTCACTGTTCTGGATGAGAAACCCAATGAAGAGAGCTCCAACGATCCCAGCGATAACGGTTTTGAGGGTGACTTTACGATCCTTTCCCGGTTCAGGGAGAGGAGGAGTGTGGTGATTGTGGCTGTTGCTCATCTGCCCATTCTCGCGGATCGAGATGGACAACGCATCCATCGCTACTACTCGTACGAGATCGCTTCCAAGACATTGAGACGTGATGCACGTCGAGCTGGGATCACGGCAGCGATCAGTCCGACGATCACGCCAACGATTAGTAGCGACAGTATTTGTGTGAGCGGGATCGATATTGCTGTAATGCCAAAGCGACTCAATGCGGCCGTAATCGCTACACCGAAGAAGATACCGATACTGATGCCAAGCAGGGCACCGAGAGCCGCGACCATGATTGATTCCCATCGGATCATTCGGCGAACCTTTCGTCGGTTCATCCCTACCGCTCGGAGAAGACCGATTTCGCGTGTGCGTTCAAAGACAGATAGAGAAAGCGTGTTCGTGATTCCGAAAAGAGCAATGAGGACCGCTAGAGCAAGAAGGGCATTGAAGATTCCGAGCACGATATCGATCCGACTCTCTTGATATTCTCGAGATTCCGCTTGGTCCCTCACGCGTGCGTTTGAGTAGTTGATTGCAGCTTTTTCGACTACGGCACGAGATTTCTCCGCTGGTACTCCGTCGACAGCCTTGACAGCGACGGTGACGTCGGCGTCGGTCCCGAACCCTTGAAAGTTTTCTTTATAAAAATCAAGGCCGACTAAAAATGCTGACTGGACGATGTTTTGCTCACCGTATATCCCTACTATTTCGACCTGCTGCAGTCCGGTAGTAGAGAACCCCATAGGGATACTTGTCCCGACTTTCCAGCCTGATCGGTCTGCAGTTTTCTCGTGCACGAACACTCCTCCCGCAGCAAGATCACTGAGGCTGCCGTGTTTCACGTCGAGGAAGATCGTTGCTTCGACGGTCTCGGCTTCGATGCCTACGAGGAGCTCTTCGCTGCCGTCTAGATCCCAAAATCCAAACCGAAGAGAGGTTGTAGCGGCTATCTCATCCGATGCATCGAGTTCTTCTGAGAGGAGTGGGCTGAATCCCCCTCCGAAACCGTCAACGGATACGAGATAATCAGCGCGAAGGCTCTGTTCGATTGCACGCCCTGTAGTCGCCTTGATGGAATCACCGAGTACGAAAAAAGTTGCTACTAATGCAAGGCCGACCATTAGTGCAGAAGCGGTTGTAGCCGTTCGTCTCGGTTGCCGAATCGAATTCTGGCTAGCCAACCTCGCTGCAACTGGATCCAAACGCAGCAAAGGAAGAACCAATAGAGAAATAAGAGGCTTGACAATATTCGTGCTTAGTAACGACACAGCAAGGAAAACAATGGTCGCTCCGATTCCGACAGCTATTAGTTCATTAATTGGACCAACTTCCACATTTGTGAACAAGCCGGAAAGGACGATCGCGGTACCGGCGACCAGAGAGATTACGCCCAGCATTGTGCGAGCTCGTTCGGATCTTTTCAGTCGAACATCGACATCTCTTAGTGCGGCTACGGGCGGGATTCGAGAAGCTCTGAGAGCTGGAAAGATAGCGGAAAGTACTGTGACGGCGATTCCCGTTAGTCCTCCGATTAGCACGGTACGCATGGCTAGGGGAGCCGTTGTTGCGGGAAGTTCGAAGCCTCCGAGCGTCATGACGAATGTGATTAGCGATGCGAATCCGAAACCGAGCCCGATGCCTATCGCAGAGGAAATGATTCCTATGACAGTTGCTTCCGCGATAACCATAAGGACAACCTGGATGCCGGTCGCACCGATGGAACGAAGGAGAGCTAGCTCTCTTTGTCGTTGTCTGACGATGATGCGGAATGTGTTTTGGATGATGAAACTAGCGACAAAGACGGATATGGCTCCGAAGACAAGCAATACGATTTGGATGAATCCGAGATTTTCTGAAAGTGCCTCTGCTTGATCGGCTGCCTCGTCGGAAGCAGTTACGGCCTCGATTCCTTCGGGCACTGCTAAGGCGATCCGATCGCGTAGTGTACGCGATCCGATTCCCTCCTCGGCGAGGACTTGGATTGAGCTCAAGCGTCCTTCTAGCGCGAATAATTTCTGTGCTGATTCGAGATCGAACCCAGCGAATGTGGCGCCCGCTAAGTTGTCGGTTGCTCCAAATCCTATGATTCCTACGAGTTGGTAATAGGAGACACCGGTCACAGTCTGGATCTGGATTTGATCTCCTACATCCAGTTGGTTGTCTTTCGCTGTCCGAGCATCGATTGCTACCTCGCCGAGGCCTTTCGGAGCGCGTCCTGCGCGTAACTCTGCAGCTCCGAGCAGATGGTCATCTATCGAGAGGGAGCTTCCTAAGGTCGGTGGCCCCATCGGTACGATTGCATCACCGTCTTTGTTATAGATAATGGCGAATCCCCCAGCCCTGCCTTCGGCGGCCGCTACACCTGGAACGGCCAGCACCGTGTCGAGTAGAGACTGATCGAAGGGGGGAGGTCCTTGGAAACCGACATTGAATTCAGTTTCCGATTGGACGATTACATCTTGTCCCGAGAACGCATTATCAAACAAATCACTGAAGGTTCGGTCGATAGTGTCGGTAAAGATGAACGTTCCAGAGATGAAAGCAACCCCGATCATGACAGAGAGAGCGGTGAGCGCGAGTCGCAGTTTGTGGGCGAGGATGCCCTTCAACGTTACGCGAATCATGCTTAGTTTCCGTACTGCTTGAGCCGGTCGAGCACATCTTCGATCGTTGGGTCAGGCATTTCTCCGACCAGGCGACCATCATCGAGGAACATGATCTTGTCCGCCCGACTCGCGGCCGAAGAGTCATGTGTCACCATCACGATGGTTTGGCCAAATTCATCGACGGCTCGTCGCAAGAAGTCGAGTAGTTCCGCGCCAGAGTGCGAATCGAGATTTCCGCTTGGTTCGTCAGCGAAGATGATCTGCGGCTTTGATACCAGAGCACGAGCTGCTGCAACTCGCTGTTGCTGGCCGCCGGAGAGTTCACTTGGTCGGTGGTGGAGTCGATCCTTGAGTCCAATTGTTTCGACCACCTTCTCAAACCATTCCAAGTCAGGGTTCTTTCTTGCGATGGAGATCGGCAAGATGATGTTTTCTTTGGCAGTAAGAGTGGGTATGAGGTTGAAGGTCTGAAAGATGAAACCCACCTGCTCTCGGCGTAGCAGAGTGAGGTCCTTATCGTTTAAGGATCCAAGTTCAGTTTTTCCTATCCATACTTGGCCCGATGTGAGGTTGTCCAACCCTGCAGTACAGTGCAACAAAGTGGACTTCCCAGATCCAGAAGGTCCCATGATGGCAGTGAATTTTCCTCGTTCGAATTGAACGGAGACACTGTCCAAGGCCCATACTTCTGTGTGGTTTTGGCCATATACCTTTATACCGCTTTGCATACGAGCAGCGCTGCTGTCACCTGGCATAGTGATACCTGTTATCCGTCCTAGCGGGAACCACACGATAACTTAGCGTCGTGGAGAATTCGGGGGTCTGGCCGGAATGGTCAGGATCTCAGATCCGCGATTCTATAGATATTCAGACAGTGGGTTTTCAGAATCAAGAAGTGCTGCTCTCTGAGTCCGCGTGTTGTGTCGGAAATATCGCATGGTGCCATCGGTTCGCGAACCACACCATCAATAATTAAACGTCCACTTTCTATTGATTGAGATGGTGTTGTTGCCTTGCGGGGATTTAGCCCATCCTGGGATCGGGAGCTTGGGGGTCAATATCGTAACGGCGGATAGCGTCCGATACTGCAGACGGTTCGATCAACTCTTGGGATGCGAGTCCACTGAGTACTGCTAACACGACATGACCGGTGTTGACCTCGAAATAGGACCGTAGTTTCTTCCGAGTATCGGAGCGACCGAATCCATCGGTTCCCAGCGAAGTGAACGGCCTTTCTACCCATCTAGAGATCTGGTCTGGAACGATCTTCATGTAGTCCGTTACTGCTACAACCGGTCCTTTTCCTTTAAGCGCTCGAGCTACATAGGAGATACGTGATGTTTCTTGAGGGTGCAGACGATTCCATCGAGTAGTGCTTAGAGCATCTTCACGTAAAGCCTTGTAGGAAGTCGCACTCCATAAGTCAGCACCAACGTCGTAATGCTCGGCGAGTTCATCACGAGCTTCCTGAGAGGCGATATGCGAGGGACCGGAGAACAGAATTGTCGCACTGTTTCCCTGAACGTCGGGTGCTTTTTTGAATTGATACAGGCCTCGAATAATGCCGTCGCGCACTCCAGCGGGTTCAGCTGGATGTGAGTAGTTCTCGTTGTAGAGAGTCAGGTAGTAATAGATATCCTCGCCGTTTTCATACATGTTCTTCAGCCCATCGTCGATGATGGCAGCCATTTCGTAGGCAAAGGCTGGATCGTATGCTCGGCATACCGGAATCGCCGATGCCAATATGTGGCTGTGGCCATCCTGGTGTTGTAGTCCTTCACCAGGTAGCGAAGTGCGCCCCGCCGTTGCTCCGAGGAGGAATCCTCTAGCTCTGGAATCAGCAGCGGACCAGAGCAGGTCTCCTACTCGTTGGAAGCCGAACATTGAGTAGAACACATAGAAGGGAACCATAGGGACGCCGCGATTAGCGTAATTGGTAGCGGCGGCGATCCAACTGCTGAGAGCGCCGGCTTCGGTGATGCCTTCTTGAAGAATTTGACCATCTTTTCCCTCTTCGTAGGACAGGATTAGGTGATGGTCTACAGGCTCGTATAGCTGACCTTTGGAAGCATAGATCTTAAGTTCTTTGAATAGAGCATCCATGCCGAATGTTCGACCCTCATCAGGGATAATCGGAACCACTCTCGATCCAATCGATTCATCTCGAGCAAGAGACCGCAACAGTCGGGTAAATGCTCCGGTCGTAGAGACCTCGATAGTGCCGGAACCAGCGAAAAACTCAGAGAACACCTCAGGATCAGGCATTTCAATAGGTTGGCGAGTCGCGATAGCGCGATTCGGGATTGCTCCACCAAGAATCCTTCGCTTTTCCAGCAAATATTTCACCTCAGGTGAATCGATCGGTGGTCGATAGTAAGGAAGTTCATTATTTTCGAGCATCTCGTCTGAGATCTCTTCCTCGAGGTGAAGGTTGCCGCGTAGCTCTTTTAGTTGGTCGATTGTCAGCTTTTTAACCTGGTGAGTGGTATTTCCGCCCTGAATTCCGGGTCCCAGTAGCCATCCCTTGATAGTTTTCGCCAGGATGACCGTTGGAGCGCCATTCGATTTCATGGCAGCGGCATACGCTGTGTAAATTTTCTTGTAGTCAAGGCCGCCACGGCGCAGTCGCCATATTTGGTCATCGGACATTCTTTCAACGAGTTTTCTCAACCGCGGATCTGGACCGAAGAAGTTCTCACGTATATAGGCGCCGTCTTCCGCCTTGAAGCGTTGATATTCACCGTCGACGGTTTCGTTCATTCTTTCTATCAACACGCCATCGATGTCGCTAGCGATCAGGGGATCCCAGTTTGTTCCCCAAATAACTTTGATGACGTTCCAGCCCGCTCCTCGAAAGACTGCTTCGAGCTCTTGGATGATTTTTCCATTGCCGCGGACCGGACCGTCAAGTCTCTGCAGATTGCAATTGACGACCCAAGTGAGATTGTCCAGCGACTCTCGACTTGCCAATGAGATCGATCCGAGAGTTTCCGGCTCATCGCACTCACCGTCGCCGATGAAGCACCACACTCTTGAAGCGCTTGTGTCTTCAATTTGGCGGTGATCTAGGTACTTTAAGAAGCGAGCGTGATAGAGGGAGTTGAGAGGCCCAAGCCCCATTGATACGGTTGGGAACTCCCAGAAGTTGGGCATAGCTCGAGGGTGAGGGTACGAGGACAGGCCGCCTCCGATTTCACGCCGAAAGCGATCGAGATCGGTTTCATTAAGGCGGTGCTCAATGAAGGCGCGAGCGTACACACCGGGCGCGGCATGACCTTGAAAATAGATGTGGTCTCCAGGCGAGTCTCCTTTGTCGCCCTTGAAGAAATGGTTAAAGCCAACCTCGTACAGCATTGCTGAAGAGGCGAAGGTCGACAGGTGACCCCCGATCCCTTCGTTCTTCTTATTGGCCTTTATAACCATGATGGCGGCGTTCCAACGAGTGAAGCGTCGGATGCGCTGTTCGAGGTGTTCGTTACCAGGAAAACTGGCTTCGCTCTCGGGTGGGATTGTGTTGATGTACGGAGTCGAGATTGAGGTAGGAACCTCTACGTTGCGGGCTTTGGCGTGTGAGATCATCCGCGAAAGCAAGAAGCGAGCTCGCGCTTGGCCGTCTGATTCGATGACCGCGTCGAGTGATTCGAGCCATTCGTCAGTCTCGGTGGGGTCTACGTCAGGAATCTGGTAATGAAATTTGTCGATCGTCAAAAAGGCCTCTCCAGTCGCGGAACAGGATACCGGGCAACGGAGTGAGGTCCCTCAATATTGAGCTAGCGTTTTCGACAATGAGAATTAGCAAAGAGGTAGCTATACATTGGGACAGACGCTGGGCGAATGATCCGGGTCGAGATAATCCTTCCCGCTTTGTTGAAGGCGCTGCTGATTATTTCCCGCCGCCTCCGGCTCGAGTTGTCGATATCGCTGGCGGAACTGGTCGTCACAGTGTGTGGCTTGCTGAACTGGGCAATGAGGTGACTCTTGTCGATATATCGCAAGTGGCTCTTGGAATCGCTCAGAGTCGGGCTTCCGATCGAGGTGTGGAAGTTATGACCGTTTGGCGAGATCTCGAAGCTGATGGTTTGCTGCCGGGCGAGTGGGATATGGTGCTCATCCACTACTACCTAGATCGCAATTTGCTTATTGCGACGAAGAAAGCATTAGCTCCGGGAGGATTACTGGTTTTTTGCCAGCCGATGGAGCTAAACCGAGATGCCTGCGACGCCACTAATTCGCATTTTGTTCTCGTGTGGGGAGAGCTAGCCGAGATCACAGCTGAACTGGATCTTGAGGTGCTCGTCCAAGAGGTGGGATGGTCGGAGAGTGGCCGCCCTGAGTTTCGTTTGATAGCACGGCGTGCAAGCTGTCAGTAGTCCGGTCGTGGCTACCTAACACCAAAACCAGTTGAAGCCTGCTGGTTGGTCCCAGACGCGCGAACGAGACGGCTGGGCACCGTCTCGTTCGGCGAGGGAGGTTTTCAGAGGGGTTGGGGGACGCCGCTCTGAAAACCTGTGTCTATTGCGCTACACGATCCTTCAAGCCTTTAGCGGCTTTGAAGGCAGCGACGTTCTTAGCGGCTATCTGGATTGATTCGCCTGTGGCCGGGTTACGGCCGGTCCTCGCGGCTCGATGACGCGTTTCGAAGGTTCCAAATCCAGCTATCGCGACTTTTCCACCGCCGTCAAGT
>CAJWGC010000008.1 GCA_913031525.1 uncultured Acidimicrobiia bacterium
CCCAACGGAATCATGAACCCGGGTGTCCTCGGCACCTGATTTTCAAACTGAAAAAGATACTATTTGGCCTTATAAAAGTAACTCAAGCTCTCGCTGAAGTTTGACACTCGCCGGAAGAAATTCCACACTCGACTTACGTCGTTACTCGAAAGGAGACGGAATGCGATCTCATGTCGAACTCGTACACGAGAAGGACCTCATTTGGCATACCGCAGAGCTACCTCGTGGTGAAGGTCGTGCCCGGCAACAAAACCTCTCGTACGATGAAGAAGACGGCTCGGGTTCATTCAAGATTTATTTCGAAACGGAGTGGGGCCGTCCAGCTGGCTATCACAATGCTGATACCGAGTGGTACGTAATCAACGGGAAGGTCCGCTTAGGAGAAATCGATTTCGGGCCCGGAGGCTACTGGCGTGCGCCAGCAGGCCTAAGCGTCCCGGCTATGAAAGTCGCCGCCGACACCGAAATCTTGCTCTTCCGAGAATACGATGACTGGGGATTCTCGGTCTCCGAATCGGACAAGAGTGACTTCATATCGAAAGGCAATAACACAGTCTCTACAGAGCCCGGCAGCCTCACCATTCACCACACCGCACAGATGGATTTTGTAGGCAACCTTCCCGAACGGGGTCTCACGCAGCAATTCCTGACAAAGAAGGACTTGTTCTACGACTGGGAGCAGGGTGACCATCGGAAGGGATTCCGTACTTTCATCTGTCACGCACCCGCTGGCTGGGCCGATGAGCGGTTAATGCATCATCCTGTGTGGGAAGAGGCATACTGCATCGACGGTACGATGACCTACAACTACGGACCAATCTCTCCTGGTGCGTATTTTTGGAGACCCTCTCTGGTAAAGCACGGGTCGTTCCTCGCAGACAACGAGACCGGAACCACATGGATCTTTCGAGTTGACGGAGAACTCATCAACTGGGTTACGCATGAGGTCGGCTTCGAGGTTCTTGGCCGCGCCGAGAATTACGATCCTGCAGATCCGCTGGAAGCTCCGGTGATCGCCGGAATCCCCACCAGATCGAAATCCATTGGCCCATGGGATGGATACGGCCGATAACTCCTCGTACGAACATTTCAAAATCGAAAAGGTGCCAAAGAGCTATTCGTTGGCAAAAAGAACAATCGCCTAGTCCATGCACCTAAGAATGCACCTAGCTACACGAATTGTGGGATCACCTCGGAGGCAAATCGTTCGATCGCGGCCAAATCGAAAGGCGGATAATTTCCGAAAACATTCAGGTTGACCTGTTGACAACCGGCTTCCTGGTAAGCACCAACCTGATCGACAACCTCGTTTACTGTCCCCAAAAGTACTTCATCTCTCCGTAGGTATGAAGCGTCGACTTCAGCACGGTAATCGGCAGCGTTGGCGTTCGTCGTTCCCATATAGAAACCGACACTGATCGATCGAGCCACTTGAGAAGAAGAACGGCCTTGGGCAGCCAGGATCTCATCAAGTCTTGTCAACCGCTTCTGAAACTCATCAGGAGTCATATTGTTACCGTTATAAACATCGGCGTATCGAGCGGCTATAGGCACAAGACGTTGCAAGCCCCGGCCACCAATCCAGAGCGGAATCTTCTCCCGTCCAGGACGTGGAGTCAGTGCTACGTCGTCAATAGTGAAATATCGACCTTCGTAACTGAATCGATCATTGTGGAGGAGACCCGGTATAACTATGCAAGCTTCCTCTAACTGGCCCATTCGAAAGGCCACATCGGGAAATTCATAACCAAATGCTTTGTACTCAGCCGCCATAGCGCCTGCTCCTAGCCCCACTACGGATCGACCTCCGCTCCAGTGGTCAATGGTGGCCATCGTCTTGGCGATCAGTCCAGGAGATCTAAAACCCATTGCCCATACAAGACAACCTATCGTTACCCGAGTTGTCTCGAAAGCAAGCGCAGCCAAGGTCGCTGTAGGCTCAAATGCCACTACAGAACCGTCACCTTTAGGAATCGGATAGAAATGGTCGGAAGTGAAAATCGCATCGAAACCCGCTTGCTCGGCCAGCTGCCATACTCGGCGTAGGTCATCAATTGAACACTGCTGCTGCCCAGTGTGAAGACCAAATCGCATCAACTAACCCGTGCTAACAAGGGAGTTGGTCGCATGTTTCAATCTTTCTGAGAATCCGGACGTCGAATGAAGCGGCCTCTTGGATTTCCAACGACAACGCCATCGGACAGAACCTTTCTCCCTCGTAGAAAAACATCTTTGATCCAGCCGGTCAGTTGTAGGCCTTCGAAAGGAGTGTATTCCTGGGTGGATTCAGAAATCGAAGCCGTTACCTTGAAAGACTTCGTTGGATCCAGGATGGCTAGATCCGCGTCCTTGCCAGGAGCAATATCTCCCTTTCTTTTCAGCCCGTAGCGTTTGGCCGGGTTAGCGCTGATTAGCTCTGCTACTCGGTTTGGTGAGAGCCCGCGACGGCTCCCTTCTGAGAACACCCCAGACAGCAAATATTCGGCACCGCCGAAACCGGCCTTAGCAAGAAAAACATCGTCCCGGGAGTTAGCGGAGAATTTCAACTCATCACGGCAACAAGCATGATCTGAAACAATCCAGTCGATGTCGCCAGCCAAGACATGACGCCACAACGACTCCCGGTCCTTTTCACTTCGTAACGGAGGATTGACCTTGCCACCCAGGCCTGAAGCAGTCTCATACGATGTAAGAAGATGACCCACAGTGGCCTCTCTCCGGAAGTCGACTTCAGGAAACGCGTCAGCCATAAGCATCGCCGTCTCTATCGCCTTCGCGGATGAAAGGTGGAGGAGATTGATAGTAGAGAGACCAGTCTCGTGCGCTAGATAGGCCGCCGTGGTAATTGCAAGACCTTCCGAATGCCCTGGACGAGAAGCACTGTAAGCCTCAAGGCCAGAGAGCGACGCATCGCGTTCTACTCGCTCCGTATACGACCGCATAATCTCTGCCGATTCGCAGTGAAGCGAGAGGGTAATGTTCTCAGCCATGTCAGGAAATTGTTCACGCGCAGCCTGAATGCCGCGCATCACCTCTTCAAAATGGGCTACGTCGTAAGACTCGCCTTCAGGCGTCATCAGAAAAGAACTTTGGTCATCGGACTTTCCGTGTAATCCGTGTCCCCCATAAAACATAAAGATTTTGTATGACGGGATACCAAAATCTTGAATAAGAGCAGGAATCTCGGTGATGTGGCTCTGCATCATGGGGGCTACATGGAATCCATAGTCAATGTACGCCTTTCCTCCGGCCCGCTCGAGCACTTCAGGCATAAAATCAGCGTAGGAACCGCCACGGTTCAAGTAATACTGACCAGTACGGATATAGGTGAGACCCATCGTCACACCTCCCTGGGCCGCAGCCCGGCTCTCAGTAGCAGTATCGACCTCCAACGAGTTATAGATTCCCCAGTGCTGATGGACGTCTACAGCCCCGGGGAAAACAAGTAGTCCCTCGGCGTCGTAGACCTCGCCACTACCAGGATCAAGATCTTTTCCGATACGCACGATTTCCCCATCGCGGATACCGATCTCGAGAGCCTCGGAAGACTTGGCATAAGGGCGCACAATCTGCCCGTTCTTCACTACCAGGTCGTACTCTGCCATCGATCCCCCCTCGTCTTTACCTTCGGCCAGAGTCGCGGATCAATAAACCTAGCCGTTGCTCGATACGAGCAATCTACGGGCAACTACCTCTCGATCAAAAGCTCGACGAGATTTCGGTAGGAATCCATAACTTGTTCTGCAACATCGGAAGTAAGAGCTCCCGTTGAGTCACCCGTGATCCATTCATCGAGAGATCCAAAGATCGCATCTTGCGGCGAATCGCCAACGGAAGAACCGTCCCAATAGAGCGTGCTCTCTGGAACAAAAGGCTCGCCCACTAACAACAGACGCTCTCGTCGGATACCCTGAGCCCCCTCTCCTAGCGGCACTCCTTGAAGGCTGAAACGCAGCGCAGCCTCCGCAAGGATAAAACCCGCTTCTTGGGATTTTTCGTGAGCAAAGGTATAGGCAGCAAGTGCTGTTTCTTTTATGAGATCAACATACCCTCGGCCCAACTGGTCGGCATAAGTTTCCCAATCGAGGGACCAGTCCCAACCGAAACGGACAACCGGTTTGGGAAGAGCTGCTCCGATCTTGAGCCCGACTGGCATCTCCACATCAGAAATCGTGCCCTGGTCCTTGTATTCGTCAACAGCGGATGGCGTCAGATACCCCCTGACTATCACCTCAACCGGCAATGGATCGGCCTTATAGACCACCATGGTGCGGGAACGAAGCTCTTGCTCTAAAAGAGTAAGAGCTTCTCGAACAGTGAATATATCTTTCAGTTTTTCTCGCTCGGACGCGAGCCCAACAAGATGGTGACGCAACAAAGAAGACAGAGCATCGAACCAATAGGAAGAAAAACGGGCATTCAACAGTCCCTTATCTGGTACCGCAATCTGGTGGTCTCCAGACCCTCTATTTATCCGATCAGTAGCGACAGCAAAAGCCAGTTGACTGTCCTCGCCCTCGAGCCGAACGACGTCATAGATATCCATAGAACCAATTCGTTCGCGAAACGAAAGATGTTCAATGTTGGTCTCTGTCAGAGTCATGTGCTCCTCACAGTCATAGGGCGCTAGTACAGCCCAATCTGATGTGCCTTAGCAACCGCTTCAAGTCGACTATGCACTCTCATTCGAGCCAGCAAATTCTGGATGTGGTTTCGAACCGTAGTCTGGCTAACACTCAGTTGATGTGCTATCTCAGCCGTGGTCATTCCTCGAGCAAGAAGCGCAAGCACCTCTTGCTGACGCGGAGTGAGCTCCAACCGTTCATCGAGATCGACTGGCTCTTTAGCAATACCCGGGGGGAATAGCTCTCGGATCTCCTGAATCTGGTGCACGAGAGCATGCAGATGATCGAGTCCCGTTGACAAGTCCCACAGCAGATTGATCGTGACAGGATCCTCTCCCGAATCGGGTCGCGCTACTAAATGAGCCACATTCACCCACACTCGACTTCCATCGCTACGTAACATCGCAGTTGTGTGCGGAGGAACAAGTTCTCCGGCAAGCGCTCTATCCAGCAACCCACATCTACGCGGACACCAAGCATCCGACACCGCTGTCCAGAGATCGCCGGCGGAAAACCTCTCCGAACTTAACCCCAATGCATAGTCGGCTTCATAGCCGAGCAACGCTTCTGCCACACGATTCCAGACAATGGTCCGCCCAGTAGCTCCGGTCGCTATTAAAGCTACTGGAGCCCCGGCAAGCCGATCCAAAAGATCGGAATCAAGTGATCGGTTACGGTTTATCTCTCTGCGATTTTTCACGTCGCCTGAGTCTTTCGGAACCATCGATCTCATGATGAGACCATAAACGGTCTTGCTCGATGGTGACGATATGCGAATCCGCGTGATGCAAACGCATCATTGAGCCATCGCACAATTCTGGTTACCCTTTACATACAAGCTCCAAAGGGGTCTCGCGCGCCCCGCGGAGAAGGTGCAACTAGATAAAGGAGCGGCCCAATGACCACCACTCTGGACCGATCGTCTGAACGCCTCGCAAGTGGTTGCGAAGTAAATGCCCCGGATATCGATATCTCAACACCAATCCTCGAGGATGAGTACGTCGACGTAGATCCTCGGATCCTGTCATGGGAGGTCACTCCTCTAACTGCGCGCGTCAAGAAGATCAAAAAAGCAATGATGAAGGAACTCCGGGTTCCAACTATCTCGGCCGGTCGCTGCACCTTCTACGGTCGAGGATGGCGCGCTGCTGACGGAGATGATTTCGCGATCCGCCGCGCCCGGGCGATTGCTCATGCGTTCCGCAACATTCCAATCCGAATCGGTGAGGGCGAGCTCATCGTTGGATCTCAAACCGAAGCACTGGTGGGATGCTCGGTAACCATCGATTACAACGCCACATTGGGCGTAGAACTAGTCGAGGCTGGCGGCGCTGTCGGAGCCTTGAGCGAAGACCAGAAATGCCTTGCCGGTGCTGAAGAAGTCGAAGCCATAGCTCGCGAGACCCAATACTGGTTAGGGCGTTCCACAGTCGACAAACAGGAAGAAGTCCTCTCGCGCTATTTCCCTGATGGGGAATACAACAAGATATCGAAATCAAGGATCGGAAATATCGACTGTCTTGCTACTCCTGTTCCAGGGATCATGCGAGTGCCGATGTACGAAAAGGTGCTCAAGATCGGCCTGCGCGGTTTCGTTAACGAGATCAAAGAACATCAAGCCCGTCTCGACTTTGCGATAGGTGGGGGTACGGGTCAACAAAAAGCGATGGACAAATACACGCAGCTCGAAGCCATGCGGATCACCCTCGAAGGCGCCATCGACTTCTACAAACGTCACGCCGAACTCGCCGCAGATCTTGCTGAGATAACCGACGATCCAGTACGCAAGTCGGAACTAGAAAAGATCGCTGAAGTGTGCGATCAGGTGCCAGAAAGAGGAGCGCGCGACTTCCATGAGGCAGTCCAAACAGTATGGGCGATGTACCTCGGCATGAATATCGAGACTGCATCTTGGAAAGAAACCCTAGGTCGAGTAGACCAGTACCTATGGCCAATGTATAAGGAATCGGTCAAAGAAAAGGGCGATTTCACCGTCGATAAAGCAGCCGAACTGCTCGGCTGTATGTGGATGAAAGTCTCGTCATTGACCCAGGTCAAGGCGTTCTTTGGTCGTCAGTCTGACGGTGGCGGTCACGTTTCTAACTCCACATCCGGTGGTGTAGACCGAAATGGATCCCCGGCTGACAACGAACTCACCTATTTGATTCTCACGGTGGTCGGAGACTCGAAGACGGCGTACCCATCGCTTTTCTTCAGAGTGCACGACCGTACATCGCGAGCACTATGGCATCACTTGCTGCAATCGAATCTGCGTAATGGCGGCGGAATCCCGGCAATTCAATCAGATCCAGCAGCGTTTAAGCCACAGCTGCGAAGGGACGTCAAACCAGAGGATGCTCTCGACTATCAGCAAGTGGGCTGCACCACTTCCTATCCACCAGGTTCAATGTTTAACAATGCGACTTACGTGGTCAACCATCTGAAAATCCTCGAAATCGCCCTCAATAAAGGCTACGACCCGATCTTCAAGTGGAACTGGGATCCACCTGCGGACGCTCCGTTGGAGTTCAACAACTTCGAAGACGTCTATGAAGCTTTCAAAGCTTGGGAACGTCATTTCACCGGAATGATGGCCGAAATGGGCATGATCACCATGGCCGCCAAGCGGCGTTTCTGGTCGCTACCATTTTCCAGCTCGTTAATGCCAGACTGCATCGAGATGGGACTCGGCGTGTTCCACGGCGGGCTCCGGTACCAGAACTTCAACGACTCGACCGAGGACGGTGGATTTATTAACACCGCCGATGCGCTGCTAGCGATTAAACACTTGGTCTTCGATAAAGAGGTCGTCTCGCTGGACGAACTAATGGAGGCACTGGCTGCCGACTGGGAGGGGCATGAGCCGCTGCGGCGTCTGATGATCCAAGGTGCACCGAAATTCGGTAACGCTGACCCCGAGGCCGATGCTTTCACGTCCGAGATTTATAACTGGACAGCAGACAACATCCGAGACCAGCGGTATTACACCGACGAAGGGGGAACAAAATATCCCCCGCATATGCTTCGCCTTGGCGGATCCATGCACCATTGGAGAGGCATGACGATTGGCGCGACGCCGGATGGCCGCTATAACTCGGAAGCTCTTGCTGAGGGCACTGTCTCACCTATGCGGGGACGTGATATCAGCGGGCCCACCGCAGTCGTAAATTCGGTAGCCGCGCTAGATGCGATGGCGGGAGATAACTACGTGTTCAACTTCCGGATCCTTCCCTCGATGGTCAAATCGATAGAGGGCCGCGACAAAGTAATGACGCTGGTGCAGTCGTTATTTGACCAAGAGGGATACCAGATACAGATGAATATTCTGGACTCCGAGGTCCTTAGGGCAGCCCAGGCCAGTCCGGATGACTACAGCGACGTGGTTGTTCGTCTTGGCGGATACAGCGCCTACTTCGTTGACCTGACGCAGTCGATGCAGGAAGAACAAATAGAACGAACAGCCCACGGCTGAACCCATACCAGTCAGCAATCAGAACTAGCGAAACGGCGCATGCTGTCAAGCGTGGCCGTTTTGCTATTTCTAGCCGCATGACAAATCCACCGTCCGATTGGCCTAATCGATGACCGACACCGACCGCAAAATTCAGGAAGCAGCCATCAAGCTGACACCGATTCTGGATTTCTCATCCGGACAGGTTCTCAACCCACACGGCCTTCTGGAACAACTGAAGCACGGCCCGCCGAAAGGGCCAGTGGGCACTATCACTCGGATCAGCCGGTTCTCCACAGAAGACGGTCCTGGAATCAGGACCACGGTTTTCGTCAAAGGATGCCCCCTCAAATGCGAATGGTGTTCCAACCCGGAAACATGGAAACTAGCTCCCGAGATTGCCCACAAGGATCGAAGCTGCACCATGTGCAGTGACACCGATCATTACCGGTGTGTCACCGCTTGTCCAGAAAATGCCCCGACCTCCTCTCAAAAAGCGGTCTGGATAACAGAATGGGAGAAGGAAGACGGAGAAGGTACTGACGGAGGACCGCGCATTGATCGTGATGTCTGTACCTCATGCGGGCTCTGCGTAGAAGCCTGCCCTTTCGGGGCTATCTTCTGGTATGGATGGGAATCGACTGTTGAACAGCTAATGGAAATGGTCCGCAAGGACAAACCGTACTTCGACAGCTCAAATGGGGGAATCACCATCTCAGGAGGTGACCCACTCATGCAGGCATCATTCGTAGCTGAAGTTTTTCGAATGGCACAAGCAGAAGGAATCCATACTTGCCTTGATACTTCTGGGAGCGGGAGCGTTCGGCAGGTAGAAGCGGTATTACCCCACACTGATCTGTTCCACTACGACCTAAAAAATATGGACAAAGAAGATCATATCCGCTGGACCAAAGGTTCCAATACCAATATTCTTCGCAATCTGAAAATTGTCGCTGAGGCCGGCAAGCACATAATCATCCGGATACCGATGATCCCGGGGATCATCGACACAGATGAAAACCTGACTGAAATCGCGAAAACAGCCAAGGATGCTAACGAACGGGTCGAGGCGGCAGGAGGGCCTGAAGTTGAGCTTGAGCTCTTGCCCTACCACCGTGGCGGTGTCGGCAAATTCTACGAGTTAGACAAGGATTACACCCTCGAGCCACTACGCACCCAATCTGAAAAAGAACTGCGGCGCATGATCGGACTAGTACAAGATATCTACCCTCACGCCAAAGTCGAAGGACGGGATTATTGAGATCACCAGAAAGAGGAGCAAATGGGATTGATCAAAGCTGTCGTTAAAGACATTCGAGGAGAAGCGCTTCCCGGAGTAACAGTCAGTTTGACCGACGAGACTTCGGGAGAAAGTCTAGGAACTGTAGAAGCTGACGATTCTGGTTCTACCCGTTTTATGGTCGAACAAGGACGATATATCGTTCAGGTAGATGGGATCCCCGAGGGCACTCGTCAACCTCAGTATCCATCGGTCCTGCAACTACTCCCTAACACTGAGGCAACCGAGTACGTTATCCAGCTTGAATCAGCCCTATCTGGCGACTTTATTCCCGCGGCGACCCAAGCCAATCGACCTGTTACGTCGAACGAGACACCAGATAGCGACCCGAACTTGCCAGCCGAGTAGATCAAGCCGTGAAAACGGGAGGTATCCGATACAAAGGTAACGTCTTTGCTTGGATTGTCGTCTTAATCGTCACACTCCAACTAACGGCTATCTCGCTACTCCATGAGGGATTGGCACCCGTCCTGCCCTTCATCCAACGTTCCTTCAACGCCACTAACGCACAAATTGGACTTATCCCTGGAGCCGTCCTACTAGGCGGAACCATCGCCATGGTCATCATTGGCTGGCTCACTGATCGTCTAGGAATACGTAGTGTGCTGCCCTTCGCTTTCGCTTTCATGGGAGGCGGAATGGCTCTGCTGTCAATTGGAAACTCAATAAATCAGCTCGTATTCCTAGCTTTCTTAATGGGCATTGGTGCATCGACCGGATTACCAGCGACAGCTAAGGCCATCATGACGTTCGTCTCGCCTCATCGACGGGCACTAGCAATGGGTTTCGTCACCATGGGCGGCCCATTGGCTGGAATAATTGGAGCCGGGGTAATCCCATGGCTTGCTGAAAATTATGGATGGCAGACCGCGGTCCGGATTATGGCAGTCACCATCGTTGCAACAGCCGTGGTCTTCATGTACTTCTATAAGATCCCGCGAGAAGAGGAGAGAAAGACACAACCTCCAACAATGCTACGAGCTCTCCGTCAACTCTCGAGAAACCGAGCATTATGGGCAGCAGCATTGAGCGGAATCACCCTTGTCGTAGCCAACGATGTGTTCATCACATTTCTCATACTGTGGCTTCGTGATGATCTTTTTATGAATGTACGTACAGGAGGAGCGTTCCTAGCTTTGGCGCTTACCGCTTCGATAGTGGGACGCATGGCATGGGGATGGGTGGGCGACTATTGGGGAAAAAATCGTGCCGTAGTGCTAGCGATTCTGAGCTTACTTTCAGTATTCTCCTTGGTAGCGGTGACATTGACCAATAGGGAATCGAGTAACTTCACTGTGGGCGTGGTCGTCGTTATGGCAGGATTCACCACGCTGAGCTGGCAAGGCGTGTACCACACCGTCGTCGCAGAACTAACGCCTGCTGGCACTACAGCATCAGTCACAGCATTTAGCGGCGCGATAAGGAGACTGGGTGCCTTCGGAATGCTGCCACTCTTCGGCTGGCTGGTAGATATCAACGACAATTACATAGTCGCATGGCGTACCCTGGCTGTGGTGGCATTTATAGGAACGGTGATTCTCATAACCCGGCTAATCCCTCTAACACGGCGAAATGAATTGATCGAACTCTGATGAAAGACAAGATCCCGCGTAAAAACCACAAAGTAGGCAATGTGCTTGATGACATCGTCGAGCTGGAGACCGACATGTTTTTGCGTATAAAACCTCTCTATCCCGCACAGTGCCAGGAACATCCCGATGAATTTCGGAGATGGAGGAGAGCGAACTATGCACCTCTCTCTGAAACTACCAAGCGGTTATATCTAGAAGATCTCGTTGCAGCAGACAACGCCGGAGAGAACCTAGTCGCTGAGAAATACATCGGGATGGCCCAGAACCCTCCCGGTGCGGCACGCGCCCAAGTAGTAGGAGAGATCCATTCCCAGCTCGTTGAGTGGCTGGTCGAAGTCATGAAACGTCACCCAAAGATCTTTGGGGCCAAGTCCATTGATTACTCCGCAAATTATCTGCGATCGGAACTCGAAACGATGTCAAGCGCGACCCTCAATTCCTACCGTTCTGACGTACAAAGAGCTCGGGAAGAAGGACGCAATATCCCAGCGGAAACGTACGATCACATGGCCAATCAGCTTGGATTCAATTCTCTGACCGATTTGGAATATGGGACACGAAACGTCAAGAGCCATTAGCAACAAGATATCCCTTGTAAGTGACCTTACGATGGCCCTTATCCGACAAATCGCGGCCACAACCTACGAAACCACCGCCTGTGATACCGGGAACCGATCGACAGGTAACGTTCTATCAATGGAACAACAGGCTCGATCTGGCAATAGGCCGTAACAGCACCATGTCAGTAAACGATATCTCCGATCGAATCGCCGACCTAGAACTCTCCATGTTTGAAAAGCTGCGCGACGAACAACCACACGTGATGTTCGAAACGCCCAACGTGTTTCGGGCTTGGAGAAAGGCGACTCATGCCACACTCTCTCTCGCCACACTTGTGTCACTGGAACGAGACGTGGAGAAGGCTTGCGAATTAGGACAAAATCTCATCTCCGAAAAGTACCGATTGCTAACCGGACCACGATCCAACGTTCCGAATGTGCCAAGTGTCGACATCTTGTGCTCAATCATGAGGAGATGGCTCCATGAGATGGCAAATCACCAGCCAGAAATGGTCGCGAATGACGTCGAGGCTGAAGTTTGGACGCTGCGATGCGGGCTCGTCCTGTTATCTGAAACTACCCTGTCCCTGATGCAGGATGATCTCGCGAAGGCACGCGACGAAGGACGAAACCTCGCTGCTCAGACATTTGCTCTTGCGGTTGCCGAACTCTCCTAACTATCTACTCGGTCCACACGTCTAGAGAACGGATGTCCGGATCTCCAATACGAGATTGAATATTTATTCCATGTTCCAGTAGAAATTGTCCCTCGATATCGCTCAATTTCTCTCGACGCAGACGATCGGAGATCAACATACATACCTCGGTAACAGCTAACAGCTTCAATTCAAAAGGATCTGCGAGTAGATCCGAAGATCCTGGGTCAATCATCCGTGAGAGCTGAACCTTCACTTCGGGACCGATAATCGTCATTCGATCAAGAGCTGCATGCATCCACTTGTAATAAGGCGCGTAAACGCGATTAAGAGCAGCGACAATTCCAATTGCTGCTTCAGCAAAACGGGCTTCGGCTTGTTGCCCAGCAACAAGGTCTCCCCGACTCAACATGCGAGGAAGGTTGTACTGGCCGGCTTGTCCAGCTGCCATACATCTAGCAGCAAGTCTCTTGAGTCGGATGTCCTCGGGGTAGTGGCTGAGAAGCTTTCTCCGGACTGAGCTGAACTCATCGAGGTCGTCGACAAAAACCTCTCCATTAGTACAGGCGGCAAGGTGATGCTCTGGGATCCTCTGCCATTCCTGCCATGACCGAGGAGCACGATCTATGCCCAAGTACTGGTGGTAGAACTGATCAGTCCGCCAAACTCCATTGCGCCTAGTGCCCCAGGGAGAAAGTCGAATTCTGTAGCCTTCAAACTCGGTGGGAAGTGCTTCATAAGCCTTCTGTAGGGCCGCTCCATGTCGAGCAAAATCGCCGGCAGAAAGCCATAAGACAAACCGAGGACCCCAATCATGATCGCGCGAAATTTCATCATCGAATCCGAAGCAATCTGATCCGTCGCCTACCAACCCAGCAGCAACTCGATCTCTATCGTTGCCAAAAATTTCAGCGATAATGGGAGGTCCATAAGCGTCGTAAAAGCGTCTAGACAGCCCGAGACCAGATCCCTCCCTTGCTCGGCCTTGATCACTCATCGTGGTGATCGGGGTTGAGAGTCGAGAACCTCGGAAACTACCCAGTCATAATTCGCGGAATCTAGGTTAAATTCGACTGACACTTTCATTCGTTCTTCGGCGATCTTGGCATCGAGAGCAACCTGCTGAATTCGACCCTGTAAAGGGCCTGGTGCTACAAGACGAGATGTTGGACCATCAATAACCTCGATGATGATCACCGCATCGAGAGTAAACACCGGACCAATAATGGTACCGGGCGCAAAAGCCTGAGGTCCAAAGAGCTCATCGTCGAGCTCAGGAAAAGCACCTCTTGGTACCCACCCCACATATCCAGGAAGTCCTGTATCAACAGCAAAGACAGCATCAACACTTAGTGCTTGAGCAGCCTTCGAGAAATCGGCACCAAAGCGAACGGCTTCCGCAACACCAAACGGGTCAGGATGTTCTGGATCGAGAACAATCCAAGAGATCTCCATGTGAAGACGTTCGTCTGCAAACTGCGACATACCAAGTATCTGCTTTACTTCAGAACGAAGTAGCTGAGCCAAGACAAGATCCTCGTAGAACTTCGCCGATACTCCAGACCTGTTGAGGAATGAACGGTAAATCTCTTCGAAGATTCTCCGGTCTTGCTCGTCGAGGGGTAGTGCTGCGTCTGGCAAGAACAAACCAGCCAGTTCAGTATCGATCTGTTCTTCCAGAACAGTCACTCCAAGATTAAAAGCAATTCGCCCAACGAGCTCAGTTTCTACAGCATCATGAAGCACCTCGAAAGGAACAGTGGTCAAGTCGAAAAGTTCAGAAGTGCCGCGAGCTTCAGCTTCGAAGGCAACGACTGTAGCGAGGTCGCCCAGAGTCAATACTGTCTCCCCATCGATTCTGACAGCCCAGTCTGCTGACTTACCTATAGCTGGACGTAGTACAAGGTAAGCGCCCACTGCAGCAATCACTAAAGCGAAAACAACTGCACCGAACCGGAACCTCCGACGAGTATTGGCTTCACGGACTCTGGCCGCACTGAACCTTGAATCGCTACCAGGTCCTCGGGGAAAATCTTCACTCCCAGTCACGCCTCGCGTTCTTCCTTGTCTGAAGCACTCTTCACCGTCGGATTCTCTAACGACATCTCGGCACGTGGGTGAAGGTGACAAGCGACGCGCCTTCCGTCTTCGAGCTTGACTAAAGGAGGGCGTACTGCAGAACAAATATCCATTGCTTCAGGACAACGAGGATGGAACTCGCATCCCTGAGGCGGGTTTATTGGAGAAGACACCTCGTAGCGAATCGTCTCGATTTCATCGCGCATCCCAGGAACTGCTGGAAGTGACGCCTCAACAAGAGCCTGCGAGTACGGATGCTGCGGGTTATCTACGATCTGAGCGGCAGTGCCCTCTTCGACAATCCGACCTAAATACATAACACCAATGGTGTCACTCAGATAACGCACAGTGGCAAGATGATGGGCAATCAGCAAATAGCTCAGATTTTTTGACTGCTGAAGTTCACCTAATAGATTCATTATCTGGGCGCGAACTGACACATCGAGCGCGCTGACAGGTTCATCCAGCACAATCAGTTCAGGATCAACTACAAGAGCGCGAGCAATGGCGATTCGTTGTCGCTGACCACCGCTGAACTCGTGGGGGTAACGCTCTAAATCATCGGCATGTAAATCGACACTCTCAAGAGCTTTCACGACAGTATCGATTTCATCGGTAGAATCTAGCTCTAGTTTTCCTAGGCGAATTGGTTCAGCAACGATCCGACGGACCTTCATCCGTGGATTCATGCTACCGACAGGATCTTGGAAAACCGCCTGAACTTTCCTCTGAAAATCACGCAGACCGCGACCTTCTAGATCCCAAATGTCGTTTCCATTCCACAGTACTTTTCCCGCAGTGGGGGGACGGAGGCGCAGTACGACACGACTCGTCGTAGTCTTACCACAGCCAGATTCACCAACCAGGGCATATGTCTTGCCTTTGTCGATTGAAAACGACACACCTTGGACAGCTTTCACTTGACCGACAATTCTGCCTAGAAGACCTTTGCGAATCGGGTAGTACTTTTTGAGGTCGCGGGCCTCAATAGCAGTGGGTCTCGAACTCACACGTGCCTCCAGCATCTAGACAGGTGCTCACTGTCTCCAGTGACTGGAGGAACCTCTTCTCGACAACGATCCATCACGTAGGAGCACCGCGGAGCAAACGGACAACCGATGATGGGACGATTGAGACGCGGTGGCTGTCCTTCGATCGTCCGTAACTTTCCGACCGTCTCGTTAAGCGGAGGAATCGAATT
>CAJWGC010000009.1 GCA_913031525.1 uncultured Acidimicrobiia bacterium
ACGAGTACTCCGAATCCGAAATCGCTGTACTTCTTGATTCAGGTATGCCGGAAGATCTCGTTTCTGAATATTGGACGACATTTAGCCGTGGCTTCAGCGAAGTGGCAGATATTTCTTTAGCGTCCATTGAAGTGGGGGGACACGTGGAATTCAGCATGGGTGCAAACCGTTTCGCGGTCGTCGAGATCACAAGCGGTGACGCGTCGACTGAGGTGATCACTAGGCGCCAAACGACAGAATGGAAGCTCGACCTCATCGCTAGCTTCGGTCCGGCATTCGCGGCTCAGTTACGCCGTCTTGTCGCCGGTCTCAGCCAAGGTCCGGAGGCTGAGATAATTCGTGAAGCGTTCCGGAGGGATATTCTTTCAGGCTTACAGGCGGCATTTCGCCAAAGTCCTGATAACACTGTGCTGGCTCAGGAGATCGAGCGTATAGCGCTCTTTGTTTTTCCTGAATGAAGTTTCATTGCCCATTCGGCACGTCGGCCACATGAGAGACGTGAAACCTTATCGACGTTGATTGGGTCCAACTCACTATAGGGAGAGAAGGAGGTCACCATGACCAGTCAATTTCGTAGGTACTTAGCTGAATTTCTCGGCACTGCGATCCTCGTTTTCGTTGGTGGCGCTGCGATCCTCGGCGGTGGAGGCCATGTCGTTGTCGCGTTCGGTTTCGGTCTTGCGCTACTTATTGCTCTTTACTCTTTTGGTGAAGTGTCCGGAGGCCATTTCAACCCGGCAGTAACTCTTGGAGCATTTCTTGACGGGCGTATCTGTTTGACTGACGGAATTAACTACTGGATAGCTCAGGTTGCGGGCGGCATCACCGCGGCACTTGGCCTTTGGTGGGCGTCCAGCCAAGAAGGTGCAGGTGTAACGGCAACGAACCCGGGGGTTGGAGTAGGAAATGGTTCCGCGTTCCTATTGGAGGCAATTCTCACCGCGGTCTTTGTTTTGACGATCCTCAAGGTCACGGCAAGCGCTGAACTTAAGGGCGGGGCTTTCTTGGCAATATCGCTTGCACTAACAGGTATCCACATGTCAGCTTTGACCATCACCGGGGCATCCGTAAACCCGGCCCGTTCAATTGGACCAGCTGTGGTCGGGGACAATGCTGAAAATCTCTGGATCTACATTGTGGCTCCACTTGTCGGGGCGATCATCGGCTGGATCCTTTATCAGTTGACGACATCCGAAACTGTTGAGGAAAAAAGCGAAACTGTTGAGGAAAATACCGGCGTCGAATAGAGAGATGCAGATCTCACCGTTGAGTGACAGTTCAATGAGATTCTTACTCAACGAGGAGAACTAAGACGTAATGACGCCCCCCGGGAATCCCGGGGGGCGTCATGGCGAGTTCGGTGATAAGCCGGATTCTGTCCCCGACGCTTAGTCGGGTGGCGATCATCTATCTGGGCCCACCATTACTGGTGGGCTCAAGCGGCCTACCCGGGATACGAAGCGGGCCGCTCTATCCCTGTTTGGCCTTGCTCCCGGTGGGGCTTGCCAAGCCGCTCCAGTTTCCCGAAGCGCTGGTGGTCTCTTACACCACCGTTTCACCCTTGCCTGTGGCCGTCCGATGATTCGAACTGCCCATCGGCGGTCTGCTCTCTGTTGCGCTTTCCATCGGGTCGCCCCGTCTGGGCGTTACCCAGCACCGTTGCCCTGTGGAGTCCGGACTTTCCTCGATCGCCGAAGTGACCGTGATCGCCCTCCGAGCTCGCTATCCCGCACGGTAGCGGCCGCGCAAAATGCGGTCGATCTCATTTGCAGCGCAACTGCGCTAGAGCGCCACCGACAGATCCAAGTATGACGGCGATGAGGCCGCCGATGGCAACGACTGGAATTGGAATGTCCTGGCTAGCAAGTTGATGAGATTGGGGTTTGCTGGCCACCGTAATGGCTGTTGTGATGACGAAGAGGGTCAAACCAGACATTCCCCCGTGTAGAGGTCGATCTCTATCGGATAGCCTGCCCGATACATAGCCAGCGGTCACTAGTCCGAAGAGCTGGAGGAACAACAACGGCCCTAAGGCATCATTGGAGTCGATTACTCCAATGATGCCTAAAAAAAGAAAGGCGAGCATCGAAGCAGCCAGTCCGATGAGAGCACCGAGAGCGATGGCTCCCCATTTCAATCTATTCAGGAGCTCCACCGATCAGTCGAGGTCAAGGTATTCCTCCAAGCTGGAGATCCAGTCCGCCGATAGGCTCCAGTATCGAGAGCTGTTGAGCATGATATTGAGGTAGTTTGCCGAGGTCCGGGCAGTCTAACGGAAGCAGAAGAGTCGAATCTTTTCCATCAGCACTACGTTCAGCAGGTGATCGAGGAGTTTGCGATCGGCTTCATCAGGGAACCAGATTGACCGCCAAGACGTCATATTGGTATGTGCATAGATAACTCCCAAACGCCAAGAGGGAAATCGTGAGCTCGCTCAGCAACGTTTTCGAGAGAATGATTTCTGTCCCGATCAATGACGAGCGTCCTTGGGTCGTCTTTGCCGCCTGTAGAGATAGCGATCCGAAAATTTTTTTTCCAACTACTCGTGAAGAAGTTCGTCAGGCGCTTTCTGTTTGTGGTTCGTGCCCTGTCCGTCCGGAATGTCTTGATTACGCCTTTGAAGCAGATGAGCGTTTTGGAATTTGGGGTGGCCTTGAAGAGAAAGAACGCCGTAAGGTCGTTCGGCAGCTCCGCCGGACAGGTTGATATCTGGCGAAGCCACGATTCTGCAAGTGGATTTCGCTAACGTCGCTCTGATGAGCGTATTTGCCTGGTCGGAAGTTCTTAATTCGTTGATAGCTGGCCGCGATCTTGATCGCGCGGTGTCACGGGCTGCGATGGCCGAGGTTATGGCAGGACGTGCGACCTCGGCCCAGATTGCAGCGTTCATTGTTTCTATTCGAGCGAAGGGTGAAACCGCAGATGAGATGACCGGCATGGTTGAAGCCATGCTCGATGCTGCGGTTGCGATCGATATCGAAGGTCAGGTTGTCGATTCGGTAGGTACTGGAGGCGATGGCATAGGAACTTTCAATATCTCGACCACGGCAGCACTCATTGCTGCTGGTGCAGGAGCCCAAGTCGCCAAGCATGGAAACAGGGCGGCGTCTTCGCAGACTGGTTCCGCTGACGTGCTCGAGGCCCTCGGGTTTCGCATCGATCTCGAACCTAAAGCGACAGCAGCGATGGTGAAAGAAGTCGGATTCGGATTCCTTTTCGCGCCTCTGTACCACCCAGCGATGCGTCATGCCGGACCAGTTCGGTCTGATTTGGGTGTCCGAACCGTGTTTAATTTTCTGGGACCTCTTGCCAATCCAGCCAAAGTTAAGCGTCAGGCAGTTGGAGTTTCGGATTCCACTATGGCGCTCAAGATGATTTCAGTTCTCGATCGTTTGGGTTCCGAAAAAGCGTTCGTCTTCTACGGAGAGGACGGTCTTGATGAACTGTCGACGACTGCGCCGTCTTCGGTTTACCGGCTCGAAGACGGTGAGATAACTCACAGCCGGCATACCCCAGAGAATTTCGGTGTCTCTCGCGCAACACTTGACGATCTGACGGGGGGAGATGCATTACAGAACGCAGAGATCACGTGGGCGATTCTTCGAGGAGAGAAAGGCTCTAGACGTGATATCTCTTTGGTAAACGCGGCTCCCACAATCATTGTCGCTGGCCTGGCAGGAAGCTTTGCTGAAGCGATGGATCTTGGGGCGGAGTCCATCGATTCGGGCGACGCGCTCGTCTCTCTCGAGAAAGCGATCGAGATGAGTAGAGATCTGGCCGATAGTTCGAACTGATAAGACCTATCCTGATTCTGGGAAATTTGCAATTCGTGACAGATGGCAGTCCTATTAGTCAGACTGGTGGATCCGTGATCTACGACGATCTCTTTCGAAGGATGGACATTGAACCGGCAGGATTAAGGCCGCGTTCGGCTAAGACGACAAGCAAGTGGTACAACAAGTCGGCAACTTCTTCGTGCACCCGATCCGGATTTCCTCCGTCTCGATGATCTCTTGCTGCGAGCAAGACCTCTGTCGCTTCCTCTACTAGTTTTCTGCCTGTGGCATCGACTCCTTCAGATAGGAGACGCACGGTATAGGACCCTTTGGGAAGTTCGACCGCTCTTGCGGAGATAATTTTCCAGAGAGCGGCCAGCTGTTCGAATGAGATTGGTTCACGGTTAACAACGTCCAAGTCTTTGCCAAGGTCGAAACATGTGGTGGTGTCGAGATGGCAGATAGGTCCATCTGGTCTTACCTGGAACAGCAGGGTGTCGTTGTCGCAGTCGAGACTGATTGAGACGACTTGTAGTGTGTTGCCGCTGGTTTCCCCTTTTTTCCAGATCTCTTGTCGAGATCGGCTCCAGAAATGTACGTAGCCTGTTTTTTGAGTGAGACGAATTGATTCTTCGTTCACATAACCCAGCATGAGGACCTGGCCGGTGGTCGAATCTTGGACAATTGCCGGAGCCAGTCCAGTAGCTGTGTCAAATGAGACTGTTTTATCGGTCATGTCGCTCTTTCCACGGATCGTACGGGTATTCCTGCTTCAGCCATGCCATTTTTTAGATCGGCGATCGATATCTCGCGTCGATGGAATACTGAAGCGAGGAGCACCGCGTCAGCGTGATCGCCCTGGAGAGCGTTTACGCAGTGTTCAATTGTTCCTGCTCCGCCGGACGCGATTACCGGCACGGTAACTGCCTTTCTTACGGTTGATAGCAGGTCTAGGTCATATCCAGTCTTTGTTCCATCGCGGTCCATGGAGGTAAGCATGATCTCTCCTGCGCCGAGTACCGTTCCTTCGACAGCCCATTCTCTGACATCTCGTCCAGTCGGGGTACGTCCACCGTGGATGAACACTTCCCAAGAGAGGGGTTTGCCTTTATTTCTGCGAGCATCGATTGACAAGACGACACACTGAGAGCCGAATGCTTCAGCACATCTGGAAATCAAGTCTGGGTCCTGAACGGCTGCTGTGTTGACAGCGACTTTATCCGCTCCGGATCGCAGTACGGCTCTCATTTCTTCGATGGTCCGCACTCCTCCACCCACTGTAAGGGGCACCGATACTCCTGTGGCCGTGCGATGCACAACGTCGAGGATGGTTGCTCTCCCCTCAGGGGACGCAGTTATGTCAAGAAAGCAAATCTCGTCAGCGCCCTCTTCTGCATATCTCGCTGCAAGCTCCACAGGGTCGCCTTCGTCTACGAGGTCGATGAATCGCACACCTTTGACGACTCGTCCATTTGCTACGTCTAGACACGGTATTACGCGCTTACGCAGCACAGTTGCCTGCTTCGATCGAACGGACGAAATTGGCCAATACGAGGAGCCCATTCCGGCCACTTCTCTCTGGATGGAATTGGACGCCGAGAAGATTCGCGGAGCGAATCGCCGCGACGAAAGACTGTCCTGAATACTCGGTTGTTCCAATAACGATGTTGTCTTGAGTCGGTTCCGGCGCGTATGAATGTACGAAGTAAAAGGGGGTTTCTCCCGGTACTCCTTCGAAGATCGGATCTTTTGATGCGGCCACGTCGTTCCAGCCCATATGGGGAAGACGTTTAGCGGGGAGCTTGCGGACTACTCCATCTAGAAGGCCGAGCGCGGCTCCGTCTGCTTCTTCTGATCGCGTGAACAACAACTGGAGCCCGACGCATATTCCAAGAAGCGGTTTAGCCCATTCTGCCAGCGCGGTGTCGAATCCATCGTGTTGTAGACGTCTCATAGCAGCCCCTGTCGATCCCACACCAGGAAGGACTATCGCGTCAGCGCCGCTCAACTCTTTCGGAGACGTTACGATTTTGGTGTCGGCTCCTGCGACCTGTAGACCCTGCTCGATGGAAACGAGATTGCCGGCACCGTGATCGACGACGGCGATACGAGTCATATAGCCCCTTTGGTCGAAGGGATACCGCTACGTTGAGAATCGATCGCAACAGCTGACCGAAGGGCGCGACCAACAGCTTTGAAAACTGCTTCTGCGATGTGATGATCGTTTTTCCCGGTAGCGGAAATATGGATCGTTACACCTGCATTTTTCGCCAGCGATTCGAGGGCGTGTGGGATCATTTGTGTGCTGAGGATTCCGATTCGTTCTCCCTGAAAAGCGATGTCTATTGCTGCGTAAGGACGTCCGCCAGCATCCAAGGACACCTTCGCCAGAGCTTCATCCATTGGAATAGTGGCTTCGCCGAATCGGTTTATCCCACATCGGTCGCCTAACGCTTCTCCGATCGCTGCTCCGAGAACAAGCGCGGTGTCTTCCACGGTGTGGTGTTCGTCAATATGGAGATCCCCGGCAGTGTCGATGGAAAGATTGAACATACCGTGGTAAGCCAAAGAGGAGATCAGGTGGTCGTAGAAGCCTACGCCGGTCGATACATCAGACCTTCCATCTCCGTCGAGATTGAGCTGGATGGAAACCTCAGTTTCGGCTGTCTTTCGGTGCTGGTTTGAGGTTCTAGTCATTCCATTTTCCTTTCTAGTGTTTCGATGAGGCGAGCGTTGGCGGCCGGAGTGCGGACAGTGAAACGTAAGTAATCTTCTAGCGGTCCGTCAGCGGGGAACTTGCGAACGACGATACCTTCAACCATGAGCTTATCCTGGAGATCTGCAGCGTTAGGTCCGTATTCGCAGAGCAAAAAATTGGTCGAAGATTCCAGAACGCGCAGTCCGAGTTTGGTTAATTGCGCGGCGAGATCTACGCGGGCCGCTCTTAGTGAAGACACGTTGGCTTGCATTTGTTCTGGAGCATTGAGGGCGTCGAGGGCTACTTCTAGCGAGAGGCTTCCGATGCTGCTGGGCGGTCGGATTGCGTCGATCGATGCAATCGCTGCTCGGTCGCCAATGGCGTAGCCGACTCGCGCTCCGGCTAGCCCGTATGCCTTGGACATCGTATGGAGAACGAGGAGGTTCGGATGGAGCCGAATCTTGCTGGTCCAGTCATCTTCGCTGAATTCGGCATAGGCCGCGTCGATGATTACGCGGCTACCAGTGGCGAGAAGGGTTTCGAGTGCGGCATTGTCGGGGCCGTTACCGGTGGGGTTATTAGGGATACAGAGCCAGATCAGCTGAGCGTCGGTTGCTGTTTCTAAGAATTCTTGTGTAGGAAAGGAGAAATCAGGACCGATAGCGGCTACTTCTCGAAGGGTGGCGCGAGCCTGCGCGGTCGCGATTTGGTACAACGGATAGGTCGGTGTCGCCACGACTGCGATATCTCCCGGATCGAGGAACGCCCTAGCAGAAAGGAGGATCAACTCATCGGCTCCAGCTCCCGGAGCTACATTGTCAGGATCAAGATTGACGTTGGACGCCACGGCATTTCGCAGGTCGGCGTAAGAGGCCGCCGGATACTCATTAAGTCGCGTACGTGACTTAATGATTCGATCCACGGCTGGGGGGGGGAGTGGTGAAGTATTCTGGTCGAATCGCTCGACCAGGTGTTCTGGAATTCCAGCTCGCGCAGCGATTTCCGGCGTCGTGGGTTGCCATTGGTAGGTAGGAATCGTTTTCATTTTTCTGATAAGTCAGCGAATCGAATTGAAGCTGCGAGCCCATGGGCGTCGAATCCTTCGGCCGCAGCCAACGTTGTAATGGTTTCCTCCAACGCAGCAAGCCCTTTTTGGGAGATTGACTGCACCTGGCGCCACGATCCGAAGTCTTCGACACCGAGTGGTCCGTATCCACGAGCTTGGCCTCCGGTTGGGAGTATGTGATTTGCTCCAGTTGCATAGTCACCAGCTGACTCTGGAGCCCATGGGCCCACGAACACTGATCCAGCAGCGACGACAGATTCAGCATGGAGTTCGGCCTCCGCAGTAAGAAGACTGAGATGCTCGGGAGCGAAGTCGTCAGCGAAATCGAGCGCGCTTTCGATATTCTCGGCAACAACGACGAGGCCGTGGTTACTGAGGGTCTCGGCGATCAGGGACGCTCTCTTGAGTGTTTCGAGATGGGCTTCGATGCACTCAAGGACCCGCTGTATTTCATTCGAATCTGTCGTGACTAAGACGACAGGAGTGTCGGAACCGTGTTCGGCTTGGCAGATCAAATCAGCTGCTACAAACCGCGGATCGACAGTTCCATCAGACACGACGAGTGCTTCGCTCGGGCCTGCTGGCAGATCGATAGCGACATCCCCCAGGACGGAGAGCTTGGCGGCAGTTACCCAGGCGTTTCCGGGTCCCACTATCTTATCGACGCGCTGGATTGTTTCGGTTCCGTAAGCCAGCGCGGCGATAGCTTGGGCACCTCCCATGGCGTAGATCTCCGTGATTCCGACAAGGTCAGCTGCAGCCAGAACGACGTCGGGCACTTTTCCATTGGCGTTGGCAGGGGTTGCTACAACGATCTCGGAGACTCCTGCCAGACGCGCCGGCAATGCGGCCATTAGGAGAGAAGACGGATAAGCGGCACCACCTCCTGGGACATAGGCTGCGACTCTTCGTAACGGTGACCATCGTCGAGATATAGAAACTCCCGGTGTCGGTTCCGCAGAATGTTCTACAGGAATCTGTTTGCTGTGGACTGTACTGATGGTCTCTCGGGCAATTTCTAGAGATTTCAGAACCTTGTGGGGGATTTTCTTTGCAGCTGAGATCCGCACCGCGTCGCTAACGCGGAACCCTCCGCCTTTTAGGGATCCTCCGTATTGGAGTCCGGTCTCGGTGAGTGCGCGGTTACCTCCAGAGCGGATTTTGGCAACGATTTTTTCAGCGGCGAGACGTACCGACTGTTCTGGTACGGCGCTGCGTTGGGTGAGAACGTATCGTTCTTTGCTCGAGAGCTCTGATAGGCGAATGGTGCGAATGTCCATGTTGCAGTTCTCAGGTAATCAACTGTTGGATGGGGAGTACCAGAATTCCCGAGGCGCCCGCTCGCTTTAATCGAGGCAGCACCGTCCACACGTCGTCGGCATCCACCACGCTTTGTATGGACACCCATCCTTTTTCGGTAAGAGGCATGATTGTCGGAGCTTCAAGTCCGGGAATTATCTGTGAAAGCTCGGAAAGGGAAGACTCAGAGGCGTTCATCAGGATATATTTCTTTCCCCGAGCAGCAACGACTGCCCGTGCCATTGTGGCGAAACGGGCGATGGCTTCCTCTTTCTGAGCTCCCGGACGTGAGACTAAGGCCGCTTCTGATTCCAGAAGCGTGGAGACTTGCCTCAAGCCGTTAACAAGCATTGTGCTTCCCGACGACACGAGATCAACAACAACATCAGCGATTCCGAGTTTGGGTGCTACCTCGATGGAGCCACGTAGGGGGACCGTAGTGATCTCGATGCCTCTTTCGGCAAAGTATCGCTTCGTGACGGAGGGGTGGGCAGTGGCTACTCGTAAGCCGAAAAAGTCTTCGATCGATTTTATGGGCGATCCTGTAGGAACAGCTGCGGTCAGTCGACAGTGCCCGTAGCCAAGTTCTGTGATGATATCGAGGACTAGGCCGCTCTCCGCGGCGAGGTCGAGTCCGGTGATTCCCAGATCTGCGGCTTCGTCCGCAACGAGTTCACAGACATCTTCAGCCTTTACGAAAAGTATTTCAACGTCAGCATTCCGCGCTGGAGCTGCCAGGGTGCGATCTGACAATTCGTACGAAAGTCCTGACTCACGCAGGAGGCGAGCCGTTGGCTCCTTGAGCCTCCCCTTATTGGGCACAGCGAGTCGGATCCCGGACTTCATCGTTCTTCTCCGTTGAATTCAGATCGTTTTAGCGCAAGCCGATATCCCCCTGCACCGTGATTTCGCCACTGGTTGATTCGAGTTATTGTTGCTGTGGAGGCTCCTGTCATCTTGGAGATCTTGCGGTAGGGGATGCCTTGGACGAGCAGTCGAACCACTGCCCAACGTTGGCTCATCTCTTCCAGTTCGTGGAACGTGCAGAGGTCGCGGAAAAAAGATGCAGCCTCGTCGCCTGTTTCGAGTGTGAGAATGGCATCGAACAAGGCAGCTGTGTCGGCAGTTCTCCAATCTTCTCCAGCCATCGGCATTCCCATTTCTCTGCTCCATGTGTTATGCGTAGTATTGTTTTAACATACTAACACTATAAATCAATAGCGAGATTATCATGGATGTCATTCCTGCAGTGGATGTTTTAAACGGCAAGATTGTCCGCCTTCTCAGAGGCGACTTTGACCAGGTAACGGTGTATTCGAATGATCCCACGGGTGGAGTTGCCTCATGGGCTGCTCTCGGGGCCCCCTGGGTTCATGTGGTCGACCTTGAGGGAGCGAGGTCGGGAAACCCGAATCGACAACTTTGGGAGTCTATCGGCAGCCTTGATATCCGTTTTCAAATTGGAGGAGGGATTCGTGATGCCGAATTGGCCCGAGCAGCCGTAACGAGTGGAGCTGGGAGGGTTGTTGTCGGCACGATGGCTGTATCCAATCCCGCGCTGCTCGCGGAGGTCGTCGACGCAGTGGGGCCGGAGGCAGTTGTTGTCGCCATCGATGTGAAAGGCAATCGTTCCGTTGGCTCGGGTTGGTGCGACGAAGGCCGTCCGTGGCAGGCAGTCGTGGAGGATGTAGCAACTGCCGGTGCGACCCGAATTCTGGTCACGGAAGTGTCAAGAGATGGGACACTTACTGGATTAGGTCTTGGATTAGTGACGGCTGTTAGCCGGTTGGTGCCAGAACTTGCTGTGATTGCATCGGGTGGAGTTCGAGAACTCGCCGATGTGGCTGCGGCTGCTTCAGCTGATGTCGAGGGAGTGATTGTGGGCCGAGCGCTCTACGACGGCACCATCAGTCTGGAAGATGCGGTTGCTGTTGCTTGCGGTTTGTAATACTTTTCCCAAGCCGAGCTTGATCGCTATCGGGGCGATCCTCCAGACTAGGAGCTCCAGTTTTCGATCGGCGCAACCTATGAAGAGACGACGGACACCGTCAGGGTTTTGTTTCTGAATATCGCATTCGACAAGTTGGAACTTACAGACGATATTCTTGGAGAAGGCGCGCTGCGAGAGATTTCGACGCTCGGATTGTCTGTTAGGGAGAAGTCCGAGATTGTCGCCGTTGGCGTACGGCCTCGTAGAGAGCAACTCCCGCTGTTACTGAGGTGTTGAGGCTATCTACCGGTTCCGCCATTGGCACTCGTATCGATCGTCCGGCTTCACGCAGTATCTCAGAAAGACCTTGGTGCTCGGACCCCACTGCTATCGCAGATGAGCCGGTGAAATCAGTTTCCCAGAGGTCATTGTTTCCGTCAGGAGTCAGCGCGAAGAGTTGGATGCCATGGGAGTCAAGAAACTTGATGAGTTCTCTTTCGTTACAGATGGTGGTGGCGACCGAAAATACAGCTCCCTGTGACGCACGGATTACGTGCGGATTCGTTAGATCAGTTTCAGGATTGGTAGCAATGACGGCGTCTATCGAGGTGGCCTCAGCAGTTCTGATCATAGCTCCGAGGTTGCCAGGTTTTTCGATCGCTTCAGCTACAAGAATAAGAGGCGTAGCGCTGAGGTCAAGGTCAATCAATCGATTCGGAACCGCGCGTGCCACCGCGATGATTCCGTCCGGATGGGTTCGGCGTGATAAATATGAAAGGACGGCTACCCCGACGGTCGTGATGGGGATTGATTCAGCGATTCGCTTGGCGATGGCAGCACCATCTTGCTTCGCGAGATCGGGGGCGAATAGAAGCTGTTCTATGCAAATATTTTCTGACACGGCTCGTCGTACTTCGCGGGTTCCTTCGATGAGGAAGTGTCCGGTTGTGTCTCGTTCACGACGTTTTCGTAATCGAGCGAGTCGTTTAACGAGAGGGTTGGAGATACTGGTTATGGGGGGATTGTGCACGACGGTGACCCTACCTCGGTATTGAGATGCAATCTTGCTTGTGTCGTGGGCTCATCGGGAGAACGTTTTCGAAAGAGCTTCCGGATTCAATGCGGGATAAAAGAGAGTTCGGCATGAAAGCCACTATTGGACTGAGGAGTGAAGAGACCCGATTCGAAATTTTTTGCAATTAGTAAAGCTCGTACTCTCCGGCGATGAGGCGATCCCGGACGCCCTGCCAATCGGCGAAGCAATCCTTGGCTACTTTTGCGATTTGTTCATTGTCGTGTGCACCGGCTACGTCAATGTGTACTGCTTGGGGCTCAGTGACTGGATGGCCAATCGAGCTTAAAAGGCGGATGGTGATCTCGTCGATTTCGCTCTCCGCAAGGAGGCGTTTTGCAATATCTGCACCCACCGCGTGGTATGTCTTACCCACATGGGCTGCTGGGTTTTTGCCAGCGGCCGCTTCGAGGCTCATGGGCCGGTAGGGAGTTATCAGTCCACCAAATCGGTTTCCGCGTCCGACTTGTCCATCGTCTCCTGCTTCGGCAGAAGTACCCGTGATGGTGAGATACGCCGAGTCGTCTTCGTCCGCCTGGTTAACCGAAACCGCGACGTAGTCGCCGAGGATATGGGCTGCTAAACGCGATGCCGTGTCTCGGACTTCGGTCAAGACAGCTTCGTAGTCAGACCGGTTGGCGACTTTGTCGGCCATCACTGGTGAAGCGATGGTCAGTCTTGAGGAACCGTCGATTCGGGAACCCATCACTTTGATATCACGGCCGATCGGCACGATTCTCCGGTATTCCGTTTGGTTGAGATGATGTTCGACTTGATGAACTATTTCCTCGAGGGGAGAGCGAGGCATCGAAACCGCTGCGAATGATGTGTCGTTAGCGAGTGGGATATTGTCTGGCCTCGATTTCACGACGGTGGCGAGGTCTACTGACGACTGGTTCAACCATACTTCCACATCAAAGGAGTCGGAAGATGCCTCGGGGAGAATATCGAGAAGCCGATCTTTGAAAATTATCGCCAATTCCTCGGGGTTCGGTTTCCAGTCGAAGCTAAAATCTGCCTTGCCGACTAGAACGAGTTTTGACGCTTTTGTGTGAGTCCCACCTCCAAATCCAACGTCGATCGAACCTGCTGCCAGGACTGCTTTGTCGACATTGAACGGCTGAACTTGGCCGGTGTGCTCGAGATATCGTGCGGCGATGTACTGAGCGAGTTCTTCGGCCAGACGGTCGCAAATGGTGTCGGGGTGACCAGCGCCTTTCCGTTCGACGAATTCAACCGATGGCGAGTAGGGGGATCGTTGTGTAATCGAGAGATTCATAGTTTTCGGATCGCAGGTAATTTAAATGGATGGTAGTCGTCGGATAGCGGTCGCATTCCTGTAAGAGGATGGAATGCGGAGCTTTGGGTTATACCTTTGTTGCAGCAGAAGTGGATCGAAGGATTTGTATCGTGATTTTCTCCAATGTAACTCGAATTCGAGACTTTAGGAATCATCGAGATGGATCTTTGCAACAGCAGCTAGAACATGCTCTGGCAAGCGATTCTACCAACGCTCATGGTGAATGACTTCCCTGACGGCTCTTCGGCCGCGGCTTAAGGAGCTCGAAGGCCTGTCGGGAGCAGGATGACCGATAGTGACGATGCCGATTGGCTTCATATGGGCGGGAATGCCGAGAATATCCTGCAGCTCAGGCATTCGATGTGAACCCAGGAATCCTGCAGAGAGCCCTTCGGCTACTGCTGATAGCAGCAGGGTCATCATCGTGGCTCCGGCGTCCACCCACCAGTAGGGAACGGGCCAATTTTCATCGTTTTGCGGAGTGTCTTTTTTATCCGATTCGGCATAGCGTTCGAGGTACAGTTTTTTCGAGACGCAGACGATCACGTGGACCGGAGCTCGTGAAATCCAGGGATCCATCCCGCGGGCTAAGTATTTTTCTTCGTCAGCGATTTTCGCGATGGCTTTTCTTTGGGTGGCTTCGGTGACGGCGATCATGGCTTGTCCCTGACTGAAGCCAGCGGATGGTGCTTTGCGGGCAGCTTCCAGGATGCGATTTATTGTTTCCAATGGAACAGGTTCGTCGGTGTAATTGCGAACCATACGTCTTTTGCGTACGACGTTATAGAAGTCGTTCATCAGACGTCTGGAACAGCTTTTAGGATGTCCTCTATGGCTTTCTTGCCGTCTGCGAAGAGCATCATCGTGCTGGTTTCGTAGAACAGTGGGTTGTCGATGCCGGCGAAGCCTGGCGATAGGCTGCGTTTGACCACGATAACTGTGCGTGCCTTGTCAACTTCCAGAATGGGCATTCCGTAGATCGGGCTTGTGGTGTCATCTCTAGCCGCCGGGTTGACTACATCGTTAGCTCCAACGATGAGCGCTACATCTATTTGAGGAAAGCGAGGGTTCGACTGTTCGAGGTCGAGGAGCGTGTCGTACGGTACATCGGCTTCTGCAAGTAAGACGTTCATATGGCCGGGCATCCGTCCTGCCACGGGGTGGATGGCGTATTGAACGGCGATACCGCGATCTTCCAGTACTTCTGACAATTCTCGCACCGCATGTTGAGCCTGAGCGACAGCGAGTCCATACCCCGGCACGATCACCACATTATTTGCGTAAGCGAGGGCGATTGCCACGTCATGAGGTGTAGCGTTGTTGACCGGTTTGTCGCTCATTTGGCCAACCGTGGTTCCTTCCTGTCCGAAGCCCGCGAACAGTATGTTGATGAGTGATCGGTTCATTCCTTTCGCCATGATCATGGTGAGGATGAATCCTGCTGCTCCGACCAGAGCACCACCGATGATTAGAGCGGTATTTGAGATGACAAATCCGGCCATGGCCGCAGCGACACCAGATAGTGAGTTGAGTAGCGAAATAACTACAGGCATATCAGCGCCGCCAATGGGGAGCACTGCGAGAATTCCTAGTGCGGCTGCTGTCGCTGCCGTGATCCAGTATCCAGCACTGGCATTGGAAACGATTCCCCAGGTTCCGATCAGCAAGATCGTTACGAGTAAACCAGCATTGACCAAGTGTCCTCCTGTGAACACGAGAGGGCGGCCAGGGATCAGTCCTTGGAGTTTGCCGAAGGCGATGAAGGATCCTGTGAAAGTCACGGTGCCGATCGAAAGCGAAAGGAAGATGGTTAGTCCAGTTTCAGCAGATAGGACAGCACCTGTCTCAGTTACTTTTGCTAGAGCTACAAGTACTGAGGCGGCGCCGCCGAATCCGTTAAACGCGGCCACAAGTTGAGGCATGGATGTCATCTGAACTCGTATCGCCAATGCTGAACCAGCTGCACTGCCGACGATCAGACCGGCCACGGGGAGCGCCAGCCCGCGCTCGTCGGTGAGATAGACCGTCAAGAAGAGCATCACGAACGAGCTCGCCGAGGTCACCGCCCGGCCGACCGCGAGCACCCAGACCACGCGGGGCAGGTCAGTGAGTTTCATTATGAG
>CAJWGC010000010.1 GCA_913031525.1 uncultured Acidimicrobiia bacterium
CCATGCCACAAGTGGATCGTCTATGGCCGATCCGAGCTGAGCCGTACCGGTCTTGCCACCCACAATTCGGTCTTCGACTCTGGCCCTCTTGCCTGTACCTTTGGAATCCTCTACTACCTCGACCATCAGAGCCTGCATGGTCTCTGTTATCGCGGGATCGATAGCGACGTGGGGGGCCAACGGCTCGCGTGGTAATAACGTAGGCGAACGCCAACCATCGCCAGCGAGAGCGGCGGCGACTGACGCCATGTGCAAAGGAGTGACGAGCACATTGGCCTGTCCAATGGAAGCTGCAGCGGCTTCCGGATCACTTTCCGGTGTGGGATACGAAGCGGACGGTGTTCCTAGTCCAATTGTGTAATCCAGATTGAAACCAAGCTTGCGAGCGGCCTCTTGAATAAAAGATTGATCGAGTGAGGCACCCAGCTGGATAAACGCCGTGTTGCACGAACGTAACAGCGCCTCTGAAAGATTCATCGAACTCGGTAACTTCGTCGCATTACCAAAAGTCTGCTCCCCTACCTGAATTTCCGCTGGACAATCGAGATCTGAGGTTGGGGTGTATCCGGACTCAAGGGCAGCAAGAGCAACTACCAGCTTGAACGTAGACCCAGGCGGATAAAGTCCTGAGATCGCACGATTGAATCCATTGAGGGGTCGACTCACCGCAGCTCGGATATCTCCCGTAGCCACGTCAATAGCTACTAGTGCGGCTGGTGTTTCTACATCATCCAACGCGACCTCAGCCGCTCTTTGCACATCGAGCGATAACGTCGTCGAAAGAGCCTCTGAAGGTCTCCCCGGGAACGTATGCAATACTTCTTCTAGGCCGTCAGAGCCGACTTTTACAACATCGAGAGACGGATACCCTGCCAGAGCAAGTTCGTACAGACGCTCCAGACTAGACGGGGTACGGCCTACCAAGTTTCCCTCCCGATAAGGTTCCCCTAGCTCTTCCAGCAGCTCTGCCGTAATAGCGCTAGTGGTCCCGATGATGTGCTGCGCGAGCCCCTCGTCAACCGATGCCCTACCTTCCGAAATTCGAAATGCAATACCGGGAACGGGGTACAAGCCAGGTCGCACGTCGGGATAATCCTCGCGCGTGATTTCAGCTATCGGTAAGAACCAGTCTGGTTGAACATTCGGTGCATCCATGACCGAATCGACCTTGGCCGGATCTACATCCGTAAAAGTAGCGAAAGCCTCGCGGACGTCGGCACGAGATTCAACCCGGTTAGGGATAACGCCTGCACTAATCACAGGCATCGTGGTGGCGATTACCCTCCCATCAACATCAAGGATCGGAGCTCGCTCAGGCCAGCGCCACACGATCGTGAGGCGATCTCCACTGGTCAGTTCTTCATGCAGAATGCCAGGAAACCAATCAACCAGCCACGACGCTCCGTCCCAAATCAGAACCATCTGCGTTTCGTACGTCCAAATACCCTGTCCAGCGACGTTTACGGCAACATTCACCGGCGCAGTCGCCCTTCCTCCTGATCGTTCGGTAATCTCGCCGAGCAGAAGTTCTAGATCTGTTACTTCCAGATCGCTCATCCATCTCGAGTGTTGTCCGGAAGCAGAGAGATCCGTAGATAACGCATCGATCGACGACCAGTCTGAATGAATCCAAGCTGTTAAAAAGGCCTGAGCTATTGGGCGAGGGTCAGCAGGATCAGCTAAAGGAGCAGTCGAAGAAAGCGTGGTCGTCAGTACCGCTGGATCAACATCTGATCGAGTAACAGAAATAATCAATGCCGCCGTCAACACTCCCGATACGATCACTCCGAGAGCAACAAGAACGATCGCGCGTCTCCGAAAAGCCATCAACGTCCAACCACTCGATTAAGTAATGCCGGTAAGAAGAAGTACATATTCTCTAATTATCCTGCCTGATCTTCGTCCCCACTAAACCACTCTCTTGCCAATTATTGAGGGATTGGAGCAATCGAGGACAGTCGGTCCATCTAGAAAGGCAAGCTTCTGGCCATGCTGGTAGCCCTTCCCTCCGAGCGAAAAGCTACCGAAGTGACATGTCGCACGGTTGACGATGACAAGGAAATCGGATTCTGCGATAGTTGATGAGGGTCTATTAGAGCTTCATGTCTAAGGAAGAAAACAAGCGCACATTCGAATCAACGTGCAATAAAGCTGTACAGAGTGAAAAAGGCTCTGGAACCGCCTTATAAAACCAAGAGTCGCTTTCTCATGCTGCCGGACGCGTCCAAGCACGGACGGTCCAAACAGGCCTTGCTTTCCTATGAACCTCTACGAGGCCGCGCTGGCTCGGCTCGCCAAGCTCCTCTTCAGAGTGAATGAACGGATGGACAGAGCATCCGCGCCTAGCGTTCAAACGATTTCCGATCGCTATCAGACCTTTAGAGAGCAAATGGATCGTCGGATAACTGGCTATCAGCATATTATCCGTAGCATCCGCAGATACGCGTAGAAGATCTTTCCCCTTGTGGTAACAGCATAAAACGCGATTGAGCACCACGACATCGAAAGAACCCAATCCTCCAATTGCCTCAACACCGTCAGCAGCGACAAGATCAATCCGGTTCTGTAAGCCATCCTCTAAAGCGAGAGCGGCTGCAGCGTCCCGATACGACCGTGACAGTTCTACGTTGACAGCCATCGCTCCACCAGCTTTGAGCAATTCGAGCGACAATGCCCCCACACCGCCTCCGACTTCAAGCACAGCAGCGCCGTTGATATCGATTTTCGTAGCCAACGAAAACACTCGACGTGATAACGCATCAAGACCTTGAAGGCGATATCGCTGGGCCTGCATCAAAGCCGAATCCCGGTTGAATTCCTTGCTATATACGTCGCAAAAGTTCGTGATACAGCCTCCGATTCGATCCAAGGTAGCGCCAATCACTACCCATCCTTCGTAGTTCGTCGCGATTAGTCGTTCGTCTGAGTAGCCAGATCATTTGTCGTGGTCGCGGCACTTACCGTATTGGATAGGCCATTAGGCAGTGAGAGTCGCATCGACGGTTATCTCAACATTGCCCTTTAACGCGTTCGATACAGGGCAGCCGTCTTTTGCAGCAGCGGCTGCCTCGGAAAATTGATCGGCAGAAATACCCGGTACATCTCCTATCACCGTTAGCTTCATAGTCGTAAGGCTGAAACCGTCAGCAGTCTTACCGAAAGTAGCTACAGCACTCGTCTCAAGCTGATTCGGTGGAGTGTCGCCTCCAGCCAAGGTGCTCGAAAGTGCCATGTTGAAACATGATGCATGCGCAGCAGCAATCAACTCTTCAGGACTCGTGTGGCCATTGGAAGCTTCAGCGCGACTGGGCCACGATACCTGAAACGGAGCAACAGCTCGGCTGTCGAGCGTAGTAACTCCTGATCCGTTTGAAAGATCCCCCTGCCACACACAATGCGCACTGCTATCCATTTGCTCCTCCTAGTTGTAACGCGTTGACAGATCGTAGATGGAAAAAGACGGACGTGGGACGATGAAGCAAACCGCCCCGCGAAAAAGCTAGCGTCAGATCATGCAATTCCCGGTGCCGCTCCGTCTGCTGTTCCTAGCTGTCCTGATCGTTAGCTTAAGCAGCCAGCCCGTGTTTCTCCTCGGCGCCGGCTTCCTGCAAATCAGCAACGAAATCGACTTGTCAGTAACCGGTCTTGGTGTGCTGACTGCTTTGTTCTTCTTCGTCGCGTCGATAGCTTCTCCTATCGGAGGCAAAATCGTTCAGCAAGTGGGCTGGCGCCTCTCTTTACGGGTGAACGCCATTATCTCGATTGCGGTCCTTCTGGCAATCGCATTATTCGCAAAATCTGTCTTCTCGTTTGGTGTCCTGCTATTAGCAGGAGCACTGATCTATGCGACTTCTAATCCAGCAGCCAACATGGTCTTATCCGAATACGTAGACCCGACTCGCCGAGCATTAATATTCGGTTGGAAGCATGCCGGGATACCTTTCTCGACACTCCTCGCTGGGCTTGCAGTACCCCTGGTCATCGTTTCAGCAGGTTGGCGATGGGCATATGCAATCTCTGCTTTTCTCGGAATCATTGTGCTAGCTCTCATACCCAACAAGCCACTCCCGCGTTCGAATACGAACACTTACGATCCGCGTCGTCGAGTCGCCCCGATGTCGCAAAGACGGCTACTAGCTTTGGGCGCTGGTTCGGCCATGGCGACCTGGTCGGCTGTCGCGCTAAGCACGTATCTCGTTGCAGCTGCGGTGAACATCGGAATATCCGAGTCGATAGCTGGATACATACTGTTCTCAGGTTCTGTTGTCAGCATTACTGTGCGAGTTATAGCTGGCCGAATAACCGATCGAATCGGAGGAACCGGTTTCGGCGGAATGGTCACTCTCATTGCATCTGGGGCGATCATCTTCGCTTTAATTCCGTTGGCATCCGGATGGCTTTTTGCAGTCGTAGTAATCAGTGCGTTTGCTACCGGATGGGGCTGGCCGGGTCTCATGACCTTCTCAGTCGTAAACGCCAACCCTGACTCGGTTGCCTCGTCTTCAGCCATAACACAGGCTGGAATTCTGATCGGGGCAGGCGCCAGTCCGCTGGTACTAGGTTGGGCAGCCGAGAACTGGACGTTCGATGCCATTTGGCTTATCGTCTCGGCAGCGCTCTGCGGAGCCGTGATTATTATTTCCCTGGTCGGTCAAGGGATGAAGAAACATACATGATGAATCTTATGTTGGAAGAACGTGGCTGATAGCAAAACAAGCAGAAGAATCCCTCACCTCGTCCACTCAATCACCGAAACTATCGGAGCCACACCGCTACTTGAACTTCATAGGATCGTAGATCGCCAAGATCTGGACGGGCGTCTTCTACTCAAGCTCGACTATCTAAATCCAGGTTTCAGCAAGAAGGACCGGGTCGCTTTAGCGATGGTGCAAGAGGCCCGAAGAGACGGTAGCCTGCAGCCCGGACAAACGGTTGTCGAGCTGACCAGCGGGAACACAGGGACTGGTCTCGCCATCGTCTGTCGCTCTCTCGATCATCCCTTCGTCGCCGTCATATCTCGTGGTAACACAGTAGAAAGATCTCGCATGATGCAGGCCCTAGGAGCTGAAATCGTCCTCGTCGATCAAGCAGAAGGATCGCCGCCGGGCCAGGTTTCTGGAGAAGATCTCGCTCTTGTCGCCGAGGCGGCTGACCGTATCGTTGTCGAGAGAGATGCATTTCGTGCAGATCAATTCGAACTCTCCTCCAGCGCGAACGCGCATGAATACACCACAGGCCCTGAGATTTGGGAACAATCCGGAGGGACTGTAGATGCGTTCGTTAATTTCGTCGGTTCCGGTGGCAATTTGTCCGGAGTAACAACCTATCTTCAATCTGTGAAACCAGAGGTGCGTTCTTATGCTGTTGAACCTGCGGGCGCAGCCGTTCTAGCTGGTCAAACAGTGACAAAGCCCAACCACCCTATTCAAGGAGGGGGCTACAGCATGACCGATCTGACTCTGCTGGACATCACCACCATCAGTGGTTTCCTTCAAGTCACCGATAAGCAAGTTATCGAAGCGACCCGGCTCCTGGCTTTTGAGGAGGGTGTTTTCGCCGGATTCTCTACCGGTGCGAACCTCGCCGCAGCTATCGAGTTGCTGCAAGGGGACGAGGCAGGATCAACGATTGCATTGATGGCCTGCGACTCCGGACTCAAATACCTAAGCACAGACCTCTACTCGTAGAGCGACCCGTCTATCGCTTGAGCCTGCAGCAACCGCCCCTCTTCAGGAAAAGATCCTGCGTCCCTTAGCGCCCGTTTCATCACCTTGCCCGTTGAAGTCATTGGCAGACTTTCGACGACGTAATACATCTCCGGAACTTTGAAACTTGCCAGATGGACCTTGCAATAATCAGGCAGTTCGGTCACATCGATGTCAGAAGCAAGGATGACATAAGCCGCAATTTTCTCTCCCCAAGTCTCATCGGCGATACCGATCACTGCCGCCTGAGTAATAGCCGGATGGCCGACAAGGACCTCCTCGATTTCAAGAGGTGAGATATTCTCCCCACCTCGAATGATCATGTCATCGGCACGGCCACGGAGATGAAGATAACCTTCTCCGTCAATGTATCCGAGGTCACCAGTACGCACCCAACGTCTCCCAAAGTTGATCAGCGGCTCTTCTTCAAGAGGCAGTCGAGGTCCAACTACGTAGACTTCGCCGACATGACCCGCAGCAAGTTCGTTTCGGTCGTCATCGATGATGGCGATCCGGATATCGGGCACTGGCGAGCCAACGCTATGCAGACGATTCTTGCTCACTTCTCCGTTCCGTACCGCTTGGTGATCGTGGGGAGTAAGTACGCACACCGTCCCTCCAGCCTCGGTGAGTCCGTAGGTGCTGGCAAAGTGGACCGAATCAGGAAACCGTTCGAGCGCTTCTTCTATAAGGGATGGAGGCATCGGACCGCCGCCGTAGCTGAGCACTTCCAGCGGTAACAACCGACTCGGATCGAATCCTTCGCTATCGAGGATACGGCGCAACATCGTCGGAACGACAAAAGTATGAGTAATGCCATCTCTCTCTATAGCCTTTAGCCAAGTATCAGCCTCGAATTGAGAATGGACTACGACCTTTCGCCCCATAAACACCGAACGGAGCAACCCGATTAATCCAGCAACGTGGAAAATAGGCATGGTCAATAATGTCGACTGTGCCGCGGTTTCGCTCGTAGGCAATGAAGTCGTTCCTGCTACATACGCAACAAGACTCGCGCTGTCGATAACGACCGGCTTTGGCGATGACGTTGTCCCACTTGTGAACAGAACCACATCGGATCGACCTATACCGCTTGAATCACCTTCGCTTCCTTCCAAGGGAAAGCCGTCGAGTTCGATGATCTCAAATCCCTCGGTGTCGAGTGTTCCGACAGAAGCTGCGATCCCACAGTTCGCTATCCGACGAGCAATCTCTTCATAACGATTCCCGACGAAGAAAGTACCGGTAACACGGTGATCCAAAATCTCCTCTACTTCTTCGATTTTCAACCGGAAATTGAGGAGGGACAGCTCACTGCTAGCAAAAAAACTCGAATACACAAGCGCAACCGCGAGATCTGTATTGACTTCCATGATTGACATAGTCTTGGCGAGATTCGGCGCGAATCGGACCGCTTCTGCCATGAGCGTTTCATAGGTCCAAGAGCGATCCTGATAACAAAGAATCTCACGCGTCGGATCCATCGCGCCAGGAATAGACAGAAGATCCCAAAGCGGACCTGCGGTCACTCGATTACACCTTCCGCTTCATAGCGGTCGATAGTCGCTCCGTCGAGTTTCAGAATTTCCCGAAATACGTAAGAGTTGTGTTCGCCAAGCGTGGGCGCACGACGATGTATCCGCCCTGGGGTCTTCGAAAATTTCCACGGTATCCCGAAAACGAACTCGCTACCTAGGACAGGGTGAATTACAGGGATATAAGCATCGCGGGATCTCAAGTGCTCGTCGAAAAACCGAGCTTCGACTCCGTAGCAAGGAGCGGCGGATACACCCACTGCTTGTAGACGCTGTGCAGCCTCCATATCTTGAAACGAAATCGTCCATTTTGCAATCTCCGTATCGAGCTCGTGTCGGTGCTCTGACCTCGAATCGAGGTCGCGGAAACGATCATCTTCGAGAAGATCTTCACGATCAATCGCCGAACACAAAGCTGCCCATTCTTCTTCCTCGCGAACAGCAATACCCACCCAGCTGTCTGCAGTAGCACATGGGTAGGTACCATACGGAGCGAAACCTTTCCGGCGATTATCTACCGGACTGGCGACCCTGCCGTTCATCTCGTAGTCAGCAACCACCTCGCCCAAAAGAGGCAGCATCGTCTGGAGTTGCCCCGTCTCGATATATTGGCCGACTCCGGTTTCTCGACGATGCCGTATCGCGGCGAGAACGGCTACGGCAGCGTGCATACCAACATTGGGATCACCAAAAGCTTGCTGGAATCCAATAGGCTCCTCGCCTTCGTAGCCGACGATGCTGTCCAGTCCGCTCAGGCCGTTGATGGTCGGTCCGTAGCTACGCAAATCCTTGAAAGGTCCAGTTCGACCAGCCGCAGGAAGCGAAACCATAACAATATCGGGACGCACAGAGAGCAGGTCCTCGTAACCGAGCCCAAGTCTGTCAAGCGCGCCAGTACTCATATTTTCGACCACCACATCGCTTTCAGCGATCAGATTACGGGCCATCTCCAATCCACCTTCAGTCTTGAGGTTCAAAGTGACGCTGAGCTTGTTTCGATTGACGTTGCTCGCAATCGGATTCTGCTCAGGATCTGGCTTGTCTCCGACGATAGGTCTTCCCATCCGCATCGGGTCAAGGCGGGTCCGGCTTTCGATCTTGATAACCTCGGCACCGAAGTCAGCGAGGATCTGCCCACAGACTGCCCCCGCCCATGCCCATCCAAAGTCAACGACACGAATCCCGGACATTGCATCGCTAGAAGAATCTCCCTTAGAAACAAGGCTAGGAGTAGATACTGTTACTGGCGCAACCTTCAACAAGGACTCATTACCTTCTCCGAGCTGAGGAGCACCTTTTCTTACCTTCGCGGGCGTCTCTGACAATTCATAGGGAGGCCTCGATTGGCGGAGAGGGCCAGCAATAGGATGCTCGATACGTTCCCACCACTGCTCGAAAGCAGGGTCTTCCAAAATGTCGCGTACAGTGTTGACAGGACCGAAAGGAATCTTCGCTTGTTGGCACATTTCGAAGATCTCTTGTTTCGACTTGTCTGCCATCCACGCTTTGAGATGGCCATCAAGTTCCTCCCAATGACGTTCGTTCATCAACACACGATCTTGGAAACGTTCGTCCTTTGCCCATTCCGGGCTACCCATAAGTTCAACAAATCGGTTCCATTCACGTCGTTGAATTGCGATCGCTCGTACGTAGCCATCCTTACAGGGCAGAATCGTGTTGGGATAGGGGCCTCCATGAACGCCCCGGCCAATCCGAGCGAACGATCTGGCTCCATATATAAACTCGATTACTCCCATGCCGTTTTGAATCGTTGCCCAAACGTCGGATTCCGAGATATCGACGTGCTGCCCACCAGATCCAGCCAATACACCAATCAATGCAGCAGTAGCGGCGTTCAGGCCCGATTGGTACTCAACAATTGCCAGAGGAGCGCCGAGTAGATAACGATCCTCCAACCCCAGGTAAGTGCAAATTCCTCCGAAAGCTCCCGTCGTGATGTCGTATCCCTTCCAAGAGCGATACGGTCCCGTATAACCGAAAGGCGTGACCGATGTGACGACAAGATCGCCATTTACAGCTCTGTAGTCCGACGATGTCAAACGGTATTCCTCTGCTATTTCGGGCAAGAAAGTATCGATGAGGATGTCTGCGCTCGTTGCCAGGGCAAGCAACGATTCTCGATCAGATTGTTTCGAACAATCAAGCACAACACTTCTCTTATTAGCATTGAGATGCAGGAAGAGACCACTGCGCTCAATGTCCGGTGTGTCCCCAGGGTAAGGGCCAACATATCTTGTATCGTCGCCGCCAGGAGGCTCGACTTTGATCACATTGGCACCGAGATCTGCTAAAAGCTTTGACGCATAAGCACCCGATATACGTCCACCTACCTCAACAACGGTCAGGCCACTCAGCGCTCCTTGCTGATTGTCCACGATCTACTCTTCTCCCTACTCGACAACTGTCATTTCATCGCCGATCTCTACGAGACGGCGTTGCGCCCCTCGAGGGAAGGCGATTATCCCAGCCAAGCAGAAAAGTGCTGCGGCGACAATGAGGCCCCCTGTATATGAATCGACTGCTTCAACAAGCAACCCAAACAGAATCGGACCCATAAGGAAACCGACAATCCCAACAAACTGTAGAAGTCCCGAAGCATGGCCGATCTGGTCAAATTTCACCATACGAATCAGGCCGACCATTGCCAAAGTTACCCATGCACCGGCAGTAGCTCCGAAGCCGACGACCCCTATCCACAAGATCCAGAATTCAGAATATTCTGCTAAAGCAATGGTCAACGAGAAAACAGACGACAAAATCGAAACTATAAAAAGAACTTTGCGTATAGCCATACGACGGTCTGCTAAAGAGCCCCAGGCGAGGCGTGCTACCACACTAACCCCACCGAAAATAGCGGTTGTCATACCTGCTACTACCGGAGAAGCATCCAACCTCTCGTAGGTATAGAGAGGAAGATAAAGAACGATGGGTCCAAGTGCTATAGAGGTGCAGAACCCGTGTATAAGTACCCACCGAAAAGAATTTATTTTTTGTTTCTTTTGGACTGGTTTCTTGCTCGGCTTATCTCTCGGAAGAAAAAAGCGAGAAGCGAAAAATCCTGCCACACCCAAGGAAGAAACTGAAATCATCGCCCAGCGCCAACCGAAATTTGCGCCCAAGACAGGAAGCGTAATCCCAACACCCATTGCCGCTAATTGACCGCCGGAAGACTTAATACCCATATAGAGACCTTGGCGGTGAACAGGGGCATTTGTGGCAAGCATCCGATTGGTAGCAGGATTCGCGAGCCCCAACGCTATACCGGGAATGGTGCCGGCAGCCATAACCAACCAGTAGTTCGGAGCTACAGACATCAGGGCCACCCCCAAAGAAACAACAAGAAACATGAAAAGAATTGCACGTCGGCTGTCGATCCGGTCAACCATCTTTCCGAATCTTGGCGCGGTTATTGCAGCAATTCCGTAGCAACCGATCGTTAGGAAACCAAGCTGAGCGCGATTAATGCCCAAATCAGACACGATGTACGGTGACAGAGCGCTAACAGCAAAAAGCGTTACCGTGGAAGTTCCCGATGCAAGCGCTAAAACGCTAGCGAATCCAAGTGGACTTCGGATAGCAGACGATGCTCGACCGGGTGCTTCATTCACGCAAGTTCGCAGTGAGATCTTCTGAATCGATATCGCCAACTCTTATGCAAGCAACTCGGTGGTTAACACTCACAGCCTCAAGTTCAACTGGCGATTCGGAGCATTTGTCAATCTCCATAGGACATCGTCCAGAAAGAAAACAGCCCGCGGGAAGCTGAGTGGGGTTCGGAATCTCGCGACCGAGCATGAATCTCTCTATCGAAACCGTCGGATCCGGAGACAACCTCGCAGATAGCAATGCTCGGGTATAAGGATGATTCGGATTGTCGAACAGTGTTGTCGTCGGTGCCGTCTCAGAGATCTGGCCCAGGTACATGATCCCGATTCGATCACTGATCCACTCGACAGTATGAATATCGTGCGAGATGAAGAGATAGGAAAGCCCGTACTCGGATTGGAGTTCAGAAAGAAGCGTCAATATCTGAGCTTGCACAGATACATCGAGCGACGATGTCGGCTCATCAAGCACGATGAAACGCGGTCGGGTGATGATGGCGCGAGCAATACCCACGCGTTGCTGTTGCCCTCCGCTGAGATCACGGGGATGGCGTTTCGCTAGAGAAGGTTCCAACTGGACACTTTCTAGTGCCCGGAAAGCTCGGTCTCTGACCGCAGATCGGGAATCCTCCAGCCCTTGTATAACCAGTGGCTCGGCGACTATTGACCCAACCGTCATTCTCGGATTGAGCGATTCATAAGGCTCTTGGAAAACAACAGTCATATCAGATCTGAGCTTGCGGCGTGCCGAACGAGACAGATCGCTGAGCACCTTCCCATCGAATCGGACTGATCCGGAATCAGGCTCGAGGAGACCCATAGCGAGTCTTCCTACGGTGGACTTTCCCGAACCGCTCTCGCCGATCAGACCATAGGTCTCTCCTTCAGCGATGTTGATCGTGACACCGTTGACAGCATGAATGATCGGCCCACGACCTCGCTGAAATGTTTTGATCACGTTGTCAATCGACAGGAGCGACATCAGCCTGCACCTCCTCGATGAGGTCGAGATGGCAGCTAACTGCTCGACTGGAAACGATGGGGCGCATCGTTGGAACCTCTTCGAGGCACCGTTCATACGCACGTTCGCAACGATCCCGATAAGGACATCCTGGAGGATCATCAATAAGATCAGGGACTCGACCGGTGAGGGGAATAAGAGGTTCTCCGGCTCGCGGTACCGACTGGATCAGTGCTTTCGTATATGGATGAGCGGGATTAGAGAATACATCAGGCACAAGGCCCGTTCGACAACTTTCCCCGCATACATCACTACAACCGAATCGCAATATTGCGCCACGACGCCCAGATCATGTGTGACCAACAACATCGATCTACCTTCTTCGGTGATAAGTGTTTTCATCAGATCAAGTATCTGTCGTTGCACGGTGACATCTAGAGCAGTCGTCGGTTCGTCAGCAACCACGAGCTTGGGATCTAGGATCATCGCCATAGCAATCACCACACGCTGAGCCATGCCTCCACTCAATTCATGGGCATAGCCATTGAGGACTCGTTCCGGACCCGAGATCTCGACATTCTGTAGCATCTCAAGAGCCATTTCATAGCACTCGTCAGAATTCGCAGTCCGATGTGCAGTGATGACGTTGCGAAACTGATCGCGTATCTTGAGAATAGGATTCAGAGCGCCCCAGGGATGCTGGGCAACAAACCCAATGCGCGCGCCGCGCAATCGACGTAGTTGCTTTGAGGGCAATGTCAAAAGATCATCGCCGTCGAAAAAAACGGTACCGGAAATAACCTTCCCAGGAGGTCGAATAAGTCCAAGGATCGAGCGAACCGTGGCTGATTTACCGCACCCCGTCTCTCCTACGATCCCAACCAAAGAGCCGGTCTTTACATCAAAGGAAACGTCGTTAACAGCACGAACAACACCGCGGCGCGTATAGAAGCGCGTATTGAGCTCACTAACTTCTAGCAGCGAAGTTTCTGTTGAATCAAGCATCAGACAATGAAGTATCGAAGGTCTTCTCAAGGCCATCAGCAACGAGATGAAGACTGACAATGGCTATAACGACCGCCAGCCCCGGGAAAACGGACACCCACCATTGTCCCGAAACGATATTTCCAGCTCCGCTCTGAATCATGGCTCCCCAACTGGCTTCAGGAGGAACAATTCCCACACCAATGAAGCTCAGCGCAGCAATGACAATGATCGCATGTGCAGCAGCCAGTGACACCAAAGCAAGGATGATTCCTGAAACATTGGGCAACAGATGGCGAAACATGACACGAGAACGCGTCGCTCCGAAAGCTACAGCCGCCTCGACGAATCTGGACTCACGAAGGCTAAGTACCTCGCTACGCACAATCCTCATAAACCGAGGAATGTTGATAATGGCGATAGCGAGTACCACGTTCTCGATTTCGTTTCCTCTCAAAGTCACAATTGCGACAGCAAGGATGAGCAGTGGGAAGGCTTGAAAAGCATCGAGACCTCTCATCACTGCTTCGCCGATGCGTCCTTTCGTGCTAGCCATCAAACCGAGCGGTATTCCGATTACCATCGAAAGCAAGGCACCACCGATGGCAAGTGGTAGATCAAGCCGGGCAGAAACCACTGTTCTGGCAAGAACATCAAAGCCAAACCGGTCAGTACCGAACCAGTGGTCAGAATTCGGAGGCTTCAATACGGCGGCTGGATCTGGCATCATCGGATCAAAGGGAAGCGGCATGAAAAACGCCGCCAAAATAAACCCAGAAAGTAACGACCCGCCGATGATCAGACCTGCCTGTCGACGAAGCACAGCGCGCGTGGCAGACCAAGTGCCACGCGACGCAACCCGTGTGGGCTCAATAGCGGAATGATCGCTCATCCGTGAGTGATCCGAGGGTCTAGATGTACGATCAATAAATCAAGCACAAGAAAGATTATTAGAGCGGCACCTCCCGCCGTGAGAATAAAACCCTGGATAATTGGAAGATCAAGTTGAAGCATTGCCTCAAGTGCCCACTGTCCTAGACCCTGCCACGAGAAGATCGTCTCTACAATGGCCGCTCCTCCTACCAACGCTCCGAAAAGAATCGCGCCGTAAGTGAGAATCGGCGTTCTCGCCGCAATCAGCGCGTAGCCGAACACCTTGCGTTCCGGCAGTCCGCAGGCACGCGCAAACTCAATCTGTGGCGCGTTCAGCGCAGCATTTAAAGCGGCACGAGTTGTCTTAGCGAAGTACACGGAGTAGACAATCCCGAGTGCTGCTACAGGCAAAAACATATGAGTAACGATCGACCAGAGAAGACCCCAATCTCTAGCGATAACGGCATCCAACAAGAAAAAATTGGTCACAGATGGTGGCGCTGTCTCAATGATATCGAAACGTCCAATAGGAGAGGGAGCCCACCCAAGAAGGAAAAAAATCACGAAAAGTAGTGGAGTTTGGGATTCAGCAAATCATTTAATTCCTATTACGATGGGAAGTGCAACAGGAGGTGCTGCTGCAGGAGATATTTTACTCACAACGGCAGCTGCAGGTGCACAGTATGATACTATAACTATGATGTTAGAAGTAAAGAAAACTGGAGGCTTTAATACACCTAACTATGAAGGTAATATTGGTGCACAATACGATTTAAAAGGTAGGTACTAATGAAGAGGTTTAAAGAATTCCAAGACGAATTACAAGAATTCACAGTTGGTCAAAGAGAGAAAAAAACTGCCTCTGACAGAATGGCACAAAAACGAGATTATAGAAAGAATCGTGCAAAAAAGATTCAACAAATGAAAAAATATAGAAAATCAGCGGCATATAAAGTAAATCAAAGAAAATCTAAAGTAATGGCAAAAAGAGGTAAAACTGCTACAGGAAGAGATATATCTGTCAGAGGTGGTTCTGGTGCAGCTCAAAGGGCAAAAGAAAAAAAGGCAGAGTTAAAGAAATGAAGAAGTACAAAGAGATGGTTGCTGGCGTGATCACGACGTGCTACAGGCAGGGGCCGGTTGAGGAGCTCGATATCTACCACGAGGAATCACACTGGTCCAGGAAG
>CAJWGC010000011.1 GCA_913031525.1 uncultured Acidimicrobiia bacterium
TGATACTGCCGCTGCCGCGCTCGCCGTTGCATTGGGCGCTGCCAAGCTCGTCTATCTGACCGATGTTGAGGGCCTTTACCGCGATCCAGCTGACGAAGAATCGCTTATATCTCGGATTTCGACTGCCGATCTTTCCGGACTTCTGGGGTCGGACTCAGTATCAGCTGGGATGGTTCCGAAATTGCGGTCTTGCATTGATGCTATCGAGGGCGGAGTTGATCGTGCTCATATTCTTGACGGGCGCGTTGAACATGCCTTGCTACTAGAAATCTTTACACCAGAAGGCATCGGTACCATGATTGCGAAGGAGGGGGGATGACTCCCGCTACTGCTTCAAGGCAGCGAATGCTGCGGCGTCTGCTTGAGACGCAATCAATTACTTCTCAGCGGGAATTGGTAGTACTACTCGAAGATGCGGGGCACGCGGTGACTCAGGCCACCGTGTCGCGCGATCTTTTCACGATCGGTGCAGTGAAACGTCAATTCGATGGTAAGGCCCATTACGTGATATCGCCTTCTGGCGAGCCTGATTACAAAGAGTCACGCAAAGAGCTCTTCCTTGCAGTGGCAACTTTCGTTGAGACGATCACCTCATCTGGGAACTTAGTGGTACTGAAAACACCGCCAGGGGCAGCCCAGATAGTGGCAGGAGCAATCGACCGAGTAGGTGTAGGTGGTGTAGTAGGGACGGTGGCTGGAGACGACACAGTACTTCTGGTGATTGATGCCACCGTGGCCTCCGAGTCGGTGGAGAAAGAATTCGAGGGGATGGGACTGGAGCGATGACCCGGAAAAACCCAAACATAAAGAAGGTAGTTCTCGCTTATAGCGGTGGTCTTGACACGGCAGTGATCTTGAAATGGATCATCGAGGAATATGGCGCGGAGGTTGTTGCTTTTACTGCAGATGTTGGGCAGGGCGAAGAAGTTGAAGAAGCGCGAGAGAAAGCGCTTGCTACCGGTGCTCAAGAAGCAATCACTGCTGATCTACGAAGCGAGTTTGTATCCGACTTTGTGTTCCCTGCCTTCCGGGCCAATGCTATTTACGAGGGTTATTACCTGCTCGGGACGTCGCTGGCCCGTCCGATTATTGCCAAGGGGTTGGTCGAGGCTGCTGAAGCCACAGGAGCTGATGCGATTGCTCACGGTGCAACCGGGAAAGGCAATGATCAGGTTCGATTCGAACTTTCGGCTTATGCCCTTAAGCCGGATATTGCAGTAGTTGCTCCGTGGCGTGAGTGGGATTTGAAGGGCCGTTCCGATTGCATAGCTTATGCGCAACAGCATGGGATTCCAGTACCGGTTACTGTCGAAAAGCCCTACTCCATGGATGCCAATCTGCTCCATGTATCTTATGAGGGCGGCGTGCTGGAGGATCCTTGGTCAGCACCACCTAAGGATATGTTTCGAACCACTGTCGATCCGCAGGAAGCTCCCGATACGGCCGAGTATGTGACTGTTGGATTTCATGCCGGTTCACCTGTGACTGTTAATGGTGAAAAACTTGCTCCGGTCGAACTCCTGACCACTCTGAATGAGAAAGGCGGGGCGCACGGTGTCGGACGAGTCGATATCGTCGAGAATCGCTTCATCGGCATGAAGAGTCGTGGTGTCTACGAGACTCCTGGTGGAACGATTCTTTATCACGCCCATCGCGCTGTCGAATCGTTGACTCTGGATCGAGAAGTTGTTCATCTGCGTGACGATTTGGTATCTCGCTATGCCGCGATGGTCTACAACGGTTTCTGGTATTCACCGGAAAGAGAGGCTCTGCAGGTTTTCATGGACGATATTCAACAAGAAGTGAACGGCGAAGTACGTATCAAGCTCTTTAAAGGACAGGCCCTCGTTGATGGCAGGCGCGCGGGCAATCATGCTCTCTACGACGAGGCAACTTCGACATTTGAGGCGGACGAAGTCTATGACCAATCGGACGCTACGGGATTTATCCGACTGCAGTCGTTGCGATTGCGAACCTTTGCAGAGAAGCGTATGGGAGAAAACGAATGAATCGTCGCGCGCATTGGCATATCGAAATCGCTTCAAGGGAGTCCAGCCGATGACTCTGTGGGGAGGCCGTTTTACTGATACTCCTGGCGGGGCTTTATGGGCGTTTACTGTCGACCACTCCGATCGACGTCTTCTACCTGACGATGTACGAGGGTCGAAGGCTCACGCTGCCATGCTCGAGCATGTCGGTCTCATATCGAGCGAAAATGCTGCGTTGATTCAAGAGGGACTTGCTCTTATCGAGGACGAGATCGTTAGAGATGAATTCGTCTTCACAGATGGAGATGAGGACGTACATTCGGCGGTCGAGAGAAGGCTTGCCGAATTGATCGGTGTCGCGGCTGGCCAGTTACATACTGGACGTTCGCGCAATGATCAGGTCGTACTCGATATGCGGCTCTATTTAGGTCGAACTGGCGCGGGACGAATGGCGCAGTTAAGAGACTTTGTAGAAGTGCTTACAGAACGTGCTGGTGAGACTGCGGGCATCGTCGTTCCTACCTACACACATCTTCAACAAGCGCAGGTTGGAACCCTGGGGCACCACTTGCTCGCGTATGCCTGGATGCTGTTGCGGGATATCGACCGATTCGATGCCTGTCTCATCCGCATCGCAGAGTCTCCACTCGGAGCCGGCGCATCGGCAGGGAGTTCGTTGCCTTTGGATCCAGATATGGTCGCGTCTAGCTTGGACCTTCCGGGGATTTTTGCTAATTCTCTAGATGCAGTCGCATCTCGTGATTTCGTGGCGGAATATATTTTCTGCTGTGCTCAGGCGATGACTCACTTGTCGCGCTTGGCTGAAGAGCTTGTCTTGTGGGGAACAGTGGAGTTTGGTTGGGCTACCTACAGAGATCGCGACACTACCGGATCGTCAGCACTACCACAGAAGAAAAATCCGGATCCTGCCGAACTTGCTCGAGGTAAGGCGGCCGCAGTTTTAGGTGACTTGTCAGCTATTTTAGCTTTGCAGAAGGGGCTTCCGCTTTCCTACAACCGCGATCTCCAAGAGGACAAACGATTGTTATTTCATGCAGACGACACTCTGGCGGGCGCTCTTGCTGCTCTCTTAGATATGGTTGCGGGAGCTACGTTTCATCCTTCACCTCCTTCAGCTTGGTCCACCGCTCTTGAGTTTGCAGAAGTCCTTGTTTCGAGAGGAGTGCCGTTTCGTGAAGCCCATGAGGTAGTGGGCCGTCTCGTAACCACTCTGCTCGAGTCCGGACGAGGACTCGAAGAGGTCAGAAAAGAGGATCTCGCGTCTTCTCATGACGTTTTCCAAGCCGAGGATGTTTCGCTTGCCGATCCGAATCGCTCGGTGAGTAGACGAGTCACCCCTGGCAGTGGATCATCAGAATCGGTATTTGCCCAAATCGAGCAGATCGCTGCAGTTCTTGACGAGGGCGGCAAAGAGGGGACGTAAGGGCGGGTTGTTAAGCAGAGGTTTTTGGTTTTTTGAGAGCCTCAGGCTGCCGAACGGTGTGGCTCAAGAATGTCAGGTGTGCAGATTGCGCATTTCAATTCTGGGCATCTTTCGACAACTTCGAATTGGAGCTCGGCTTCGCGAAGAAGATTTTCGATTGCTGTATCGGCCCTGATTGATCGGTTCATCATGAGCGCAACGTACTGCGGTGGTGTGACAAAAACGCTTTCTGTGGCCCAGTATCCCTATTTCTTGGGGTGTTCTCTTCTAGGTCACATCGAACTAGATCTGACAAGGTGTATCCGCGTAGGTCTTTCGGCAATAGAGTGAGATGAGAAATGTTTTTAGCAGGTATCGCAACACATCTCCTATATCGGATCTATGAGGCACGGCTGTTACGCCGCCTCGATCGTTCTAGGATTCCACGCCACATCGGTGTCATTCACGATGGCCATCGTCGCTACGCGCGGAAAGAAGGATTGCCTGACTACAAGGCCAGCTACCGCGCTGGAATGAGCAAATTTATAGAACTGCTTCATTGGTCGGAAGAGCTCGATGTTGAAGCTGTAACCTGCTGGCTTCTTTCGACGGAAAACCTTCGTCGTCCGTCCGAAGAACTTGAGCCTTACTATGACGTACTCATTGAACTTTTCGATCGCGTTCCCTACGAAGTTCACGGTCAGGATCTCTCCGTCAAGTTCATTGGAAATCTTGATCTTCTTCCGGAGCGGCTGCTGAAAGCAGCCAAGCGTCTTGAGCAGTCCTGCCGATCGGGTTCGAGACGGTTATCTATAGCGCTGGCGTACGGAGGAAGGCAAGAGATCATCGACGCAACTCGGGATCTAGTTCAGCGGCTAGTTGCCCAGGGATTTCCTCCGGCGGCCATCGCGGACAATATCAACGCAGATGCTCTTGCCAGACATCTATACACAGCGGATCTGCCCGATCCCGATCTCGTCATTCGTACCAGTGGCGAAGCGAGGCTTTCGGGCTTTCTTCTCTGGCAGTCGGCTTACGCTGAGTATTCGTTTGTAGATGTTAATTGGCCTGCCTTTCGCCGTGTAGATTTTTTACGAGCGCTACGTGACTTTACGAGGCGAGAGCGACGATATGGCCGGTAATGCTCCGACCATTCATCTTGTTCGTATATCGACAGCAAGATGCTCTTGATCGTTGAACGTTCGAAGGCTGAAGATGTGACTTCCAGCGATAGAAACGGTGCGGACACGAGAGATCGAACCATGGGCGAGTATGAAGCGCTCCCATTCCCACGGTGTTGGTTCTATTCCCAACAACCAGCTAATGGCAGCAGCATTGGTTCCGCCATGGGCAATCACCACAATACGAGGAGAATCTTCTCCGATTTGCCACAGGCAATGATCGTCAGAGCTATCCGGCACGACTGATCGTTCAGCGAGAATCTTCTTCATCGCCGAAATAACGCGATCGTTGAAGTCCTTGAAAGATTCGCCACCTTCTAGGCCTTCCCACCATTCTCCAGGAGGTCGAGATCGGGCCTCTGCGAAGATTTTTTGTACCTCTTCTTCGGGCCTGCCATTCCAGGAGGGCATTTGAATCTCAAGGATGTCTTTAACGATCTGTCCTGGAATACCCGTCGCTTCGGATAGTGGGACTGCTGTCTCGCGGGTTCGACGGGATGGAGAGACCAGTATCTCGGCTATTTCTACGCGGTCGGCGATAAGGCGTTGCGCTACCTGTATTGCTTGCTTGTGCCCTGTTGGTGTTAACCCGGGGTCGTCTTGACTGAGACCTTCGACACTCCAAGCGGGCTGTCCGTGGCGAACGAAGAGGATCTCCATAGCGTACGAGGATAGATATGGGAGTAGTGTCGCAACGTCTGTCTTTTAGGGGAAGTCAACTTTGAGTAACTGGCCTCATTCCTCAATTCGAGAGTAATTATGTGGGTAGATTGCCCCAAAAGGTCTCTCTTCCCTTCAGATGCCGCGAGGGTGCAGCGTCGATTCAGACCACAGGGCAACGCCGAGGTTGCTCCAGTGAGGCTTAGATCAGACTGATGTAAGAAGTAGAGGGCATACTGTTTGAGTACGATTGTCATCTGTTCCTGTGAAATGCTTGAGGGGTTTTGTGGATCATCATGTGAGCGCACTCGCTGAACACCTTCGAACCTATGCTCTTCGTACCGATGGGCCGTTCTATCTAGCTTCTGGATTAGTTTCTGACTGGTATCTAGACGGTCGCCAGACAACGTTTGACGGATCGGGAGCGCGTCTTGTCGCGATGGCCGTCCGTTCTGTACTTGTGTCTGATGTGACGGCTGTTGGCGGATTAACGATGGGCGCCGATCCGATTGCGATAGCTACGGCGATGTTCGGCGATCCCCCGTTGCGTGCGTTCTCAGTACGCAAGTCCGCCAAGAGCCACGGTACCGGAGGCCGTATTGTCGGTCCGGTTACTAAGACAGACCGGATCGCTGTAGTTGAAGATACGACAACCACCGGAGGGTCGATAGCGGAAGCAATCGCTGTACTTCGATCAGTTGGTATGACGATTGTACAGGCAGTGACGGTGGTCGATCGCAGCGAAGGAAGAGCAGCATCTGAGCTCGAGCCATTGGGGCTGACGCTCACGACACTGTTGACTCCCGGAGATCTTGGGGTGGTTTGATGTCGCGCGTCAAAGCTTATCGATCGGCCCATCGCTTGTTCTTAATGGGTGCAGTCGGACTATTACTCTTGGTCGCTTCTATCGATATCATCTGGACCCATACCGTCTCGTTAGATCCCGAGATTGATACCGCTGGTGAGCGAACTCAACGAGGCGAGGCTCGATTTCGTCAGGACATACTTGTTGGCACTACCTTTTTGCTTTCGGGTGGGGCATTGATGGCCGTTGCCCTTCGAGGGTTGGTCAACCCGAGGCCGACTTGCGAGATTAGCGAAAGAGGCATCACTCTAAGAATCGCTGGTCCGCAAAGCGCGATCACCCTGGGTTGGCATGATGTCCTTGCAGTACGCTCGGGGCGCGAACCGAATGACAGCAAGAGAACCCGCCCCACTCTCCTTGTGCTGTTACGTGATCCCGAGCGTTGGCCGACGGAATACTGGGGGGCGCGTCGCGAAGGATCCTGGCTCTTAGTTAATGCAGGATCATGGGACACAGATCCTGAGGAACTCTCTTTGCATGCCGGATTGGCTCGCAATTTCTTTACTTCGGCTTCTAGCCGCGCGGCTATCCAAACAAGCAATGATGAGCCAGCAGTGTGATGCTTATTGGTGCCCATACTTCCAGTAAGCGCCTGTTTGAAGAGGCACACAAGCGGCAGGCCGATCTAGTGCAGATTTTTCTTTCCGCTCCTCAGTCCTATAAGAAGCCGCTACCTCGCGAAGATTCTGACGAACTTCGTACCTCAGATTTGCCCGTTTACGTTCATGCACCGTATGTCATGAATCCTGCGTCTCCCAATAATCGAATCCGTATTCCGAGCCGCAAGACCCTCGCTTATACAATGAGCGCCGCTGAGGAAATTGGTGCTCTCGGCGTGGTTATTCATGGTGGACACGTCGGTAATGACGAGGATCTCTCGGTGGGATTCAAGCGCTGGCGGAAGCTCCTTGATTCATTCGAATCGCCGGTGCCCCTTCTGATCGAAAACACAGCTGGGGGGAAAAACGCGATTGCGCGAAATCTGGAAAATTACGGGCCGCTGTGGGAGGAAATTGGAAGTTATAACGTCGGAGTTGTTCTCGATACTTGTCACGCTTGGGCAGCCGGGGAGGACCTTGAGAGAGCTGTTGTACTACTAGAACGTCTTACCGGTAGGGTTGATCTTATCCACTGCAATGATTCGCGCGATCCTCATGGCAGTAGGCGTGATCGTCATGCGAATCTTGGGGATGGCCAGATTCCTGAGAGCCTAATTCTTGCTGTGGTACGTGCGGCAGACGCCCCTGTAGTTGTTGAGACGCCAAACGATGGCAATGCGCAGGCTGTAGACATTGCGTGGCTGAGGGAGCGACTCTAGGTCCAGCGGTTCGTATAGCTTGGGGATCCCAAAGTGCCTTTGTCTTGGATCCGGCTATATCTGTTCCAAGAACGCGGCAAGGTCATGAACGGTTTTGTCCGTTCCTTCTATGAATGCTTCGACATTTTTTCGAGCGGCGTTGTCTCTGTATTGAACTGGAGGGCTCTTCATGAAATATGAAGAGGGAGCCAAGAGCGGGCCTCCAATCCCACGATCGCGCGCCAGCTTGATGCATCGGATAGCATCAATGACGACACCCGCAGAGTTAGGTGAGTCCCAGACTTCCAACTTAAGCTCAGCGTTGAGAGGAACATCCCCGAATGACGTGCCTTCTAGTCGAATGTAGGCCCATTTGCGATCTGAGAGCCATGGCACGTGATCGGACGGTCCGATGTGCACGTCATCTGATCTGATTCCTTTGTCGATCTGGCTAGTTACCGATTGTGTTTTCGAGATCTTCTTTGACTCCAGCCGATCGCGTTCGAGCATGTTCATAAAATCCATATTGCCGCCGAAGTTGAGCTGGTAGGTGTGATCGATTGCCACCCCTCGGTCCTCGAACAGTCGGGCGAGACTCCGATGCAGAATCGTTGCCCCCACTTGAGATTTAATGTCGTCACCAATTATTGGCACTTCTGCCTCTTGAAATCGTCGGGCCCACTTTGGATCAGAAGCGATGAAAGCAGGGATGCTATTGATGAATCCCACCCCCGCTTTAAGCGCGGCTTCAGCGTAGAAGCGTGTTGCTTCTTCAGACCCGACCGGTAGGTATGAGACGAGTACATCAGCGTCTGCATCATGCAAGGCGGCGGCAACATCAACGGGCCTCTCCGCGGATTCTTCGATGCGTTCTCGGTAATACTTACCCAGACCGTCGTGAGTGGGGCCTCGCTGTACTTCGAGACCGATTTCTTCGACCTCGGCGAATCGGATGGTGTTGTTGTGGCCTGCCCACATTGCCTTTGTAACGTCCTGCCCTACTTTGGCTGCGTCGACGTCAAATGCTGCAACGAATTCGATATCTCCAATGTGATAACCGCCCAGGGAAACGTTCATCAACCCGGGGATTTCGGTGTCCGGATTCGCGTCCCGATAGTAGGAAATTCCTTGGATGAGAGAGTTGGCGCAGTTTCCCAGTCCGGCAATGGCTACCTTGATGCTCCTCATTCGGTTCCTCTCATTAGCGAAGATGTGTTGGCATAGATCTGCACATTGCCGCGTTCTGCAGCGATTAGTTCATCGAGCCATTCAATATCAGCCTGAATCGAGATGACTCTGTGACGCATGAGTGCGAGCGTGTAGCGATCAACAGTCCCGCCAGATGCTCGTTGGAGAGATCGTTGAGTGCTACCTAGACGGTCGATTAAGTCGCGACGGCGTCGCTCCAAAGAGCGAACGCGAAGAGCTGGTTCTAGATATCGGAAAAAGGCAAGGCGAATATTGAAACGACGATCCTCTTCGTTCGGGTGCGATTCATCTCTCAGGAGGCGACTGAGTTCGGCACTTCCTTCTTCGGAGAGTCGATAAGCCTTCCTTCGTCCATTGGTGCGGAGAGCGATTATTAGTCCCCGTTTCTCAAGGCGCCTAAGGGCTGGGTACAACGAACCAAAGGAAATCCGGCGAAAGCCGAGTTCGGAGAGATGGCCTTTGAGGTCATAGCCGTGGCGAGGGCCGGCTCTTAGTAATCCCAAAACGGCAAGATCAAGCATGTGAATACTATATCGATTCGATATAAATGTAGCGAATCGATATATGAGGTTGATTCGTCGAATTTTTAGATCTTCGATCTTATTGCGCTCAAAGTCGCTATTACTCGAGTGATCGTAGAAGCGTCCGGTTCAGTTGGAGGTCTGATAGCTTGCTAGTAGGAGCCGCTCAGCTTGGTGTGATCCCAAGAGATTATCTTCATGGGTTCCACGATTACTCCGGTATTTTTTGGAGCAAAACGCCCCCAGGCCTTGCTGAGGGCCGCTCCTTCTAAAGGCTCTGGGACAGAGCCAAAGAACGTGTATCTAGCGCTTAGCAAGCCGAACCATTGGAGAATTACCTCAGGATCGTTCTCGAAAGTGGCATGACCTTTGATCATCACACCGCGTAGATCGGCGTATCTTTCACCCTCTTCAGCAAGCAGCGTGACGCGATTATTGCGACGTAAATTGAGGATCTTTTGCGATTTACTGAAGGAACGAAAAGCTATTTTGTTATTGAGAAGGAGATACCACATCGGAGCCACATGGGGGAAACCGTCCGGCCCGATAGAAGCCACCTGTATTGCTCGGGGCTTAGCAAGGAACACGCGGATCTCTTCGGTACTCATACTGATATCTTTTCGTGCCATGCGCCAACGCTAGTCGACCGTGGCTAGCTCATTTGGAAGGCTCAGCGAGAAGGGAACTTTTCAACAGCGTTATCCTTGGGAAAGACAGGGTTAGGCACGGGTGACCCAACGGCAGCTGAGGCTGGTTATTACCTTGTCGGAGACGGACGACAGTGTTGTCCCTCAACCCCTTGGGTGAGGAGAAAGGAAGCCACGATATGTCCGTAAAGACAACAGCGCCACACATCTTGGCTCGTAAGGGCGGAGATCTCATCAAGATGATCACCGCCTATGACTATCCCACAGCTTGCATAGCTGACCGCGCCGAGGCCGACATCATTTTGGTGGGTGACTCGGTGGCGAACGTAGTCCTCGGTTACGACGATACTCTCGCGGTAAGCATTGACGATATGGTCCGTCATACGGCGGCCGTCGCTCGAGCCGAACCTAGCGCACTGATAGTTGGTGATATGCCGTGGCTCAGTTACCACCGATCGATTGATGAAACTGTTGTTAACGCAGGACGTTTCATTCGAGAAGGCAATGCTGGCGCGGTGAAGCTTGAAGGCGGTCGTCGAAGACTTCCCATGGTCCGCGCTGTTTTAAATGCCGAGATTCCTGTCATGGGGCATCTAGGGCTCACGCCTCAGTCAGTCCATGCTATGGGAGGCTACTGGGTACAAGGGAAAGATGCTTCGGCGGCCTATGACCTTATCTCCGACGCCAGGATGTTGGCTGATGAGGGTGTGTTTGCGATCGTTCTTGAAGGTGTGCCCGACGTACTCGCAGAGCTAGTGACCCAAGAAGTATCGGTACCGACCATCGGTATTGGCGCGGGTATCCACTGTGACGGTCAGGTACTTGTCTTCCATGATGTTGTCGGATTGGGAGGAGGCGAGTACCTTCCGAAATTTGTTCGTGCGTACGCCAGCCTTGCTGAAGACGCTGTTACTGCTATCACGAAATGGTTTGCTGACGTCCAGTCCGGTGAATTTCCGGGAGAGGAAGAAACGTATCGGATGCCACCCGAGTCTGCAGCGATTCTTCGCGAACTTTCAGTGGCGTCTTTTTCTATCGACAATGGACTTGGCGATGATCTCCTTGCAGATGAGGCGATGGAGAGCTGAGTGTGCTTCGTACGGACGTCTCTCCGGAGCTTTCTGTCTTTCTCTTCACTCCTGTGTGAGATACAATTAAATCAATTGACGAACCCCTGCTTCCGGTCTAAGAGTCCGGGAGCCTTTCGCCGGGCGAATGTCCACAGGAGGTAGAGCGATGCGTTCGTATGAGCTGATGGTTATTCATCATCCTGAAATGGACGAGTCCGCGGTACAGACGGCGATCGGAGAGCTAGAAGCCGCTATCGCCGAATCCGGAACGGTGTCTGGATCCGATTTCTGGGGCAAACGAAGGTTTGCATACGAAATTGACCATATCCGTGAGGGTTATTACAGCGTTATCGATTTCGAGGCCGAATATGAGATCACGCAGCGCATTAGCCAGGCTCTTGCCTTGTCTGATGCTGTGATTCGGCACAAAATCGTACGCAGCAGCAAGTGCTGAAAGAACGGTTTATAGCTTTGAGGCAAGCTCACGAGAAGAACATCATGATAAGGACGAAGAGAGAGAATCATGCCCAGCAATAGTGTCACCCTCGTTGGAAATCTTGTTGACGATCCCGAACTTCGCTTCACTCCATCTGGGGTGGCTATGACCAAAGTGCGATTTGCCGTCAATCGCCGTTGGCGAGATCGGAACCAGGAATGGCAAGAAGAGACCAGCTTTTTCGGCGGTACTTGTTGGAGAGAGATGGCCGAGAGCGTTGCCGAATCTTTGACTAAGGGGACTCGTGTCATCGTGACTGGCCAGCTAGACCAGAGGTCATGGGAGACTCAGGAGGGTGATCGTAGATCCATAATTGAGATCCGAATTGACGAGATCGGACCGTCGTTGCGGTGGGCAACGGCAACCGTTACCCGCACGCCGCGTGGTGGCGGAGATTATGGGGGCGGCGCGCCCTCTCAGTCGCCTGCGCCGGTGGCGAAGGATAGCTGGGGCCCGGACGAAGCTCCCTTCTAGGAAAACTAGAACCGCGAGGAGGACACCACATGTCAAGCAGGAATAAGACAAGACGGCGCCGCCCGTCATCTGACGGTCGGATCCGGAAGAGGTTTTGTCAGTTCTGTCGAGACAAAGTCGATTGTATTGATTACAAGGACGTCGGCGTGCTACGCAAATATATGTCCGATCGAGGCAAGATTCGCGCTCGACGAGTCAGTGGCGTCTGTGCTCGTCATCAGCGCGAAGTGGCTAAAGCTATTAAGAACGCTCGCGAAATGGCCCTTCTTCCCTATGTCCAGGTGAGGCAGTAGAGATGCGCGTCATACTCACTGCAGATGTTCCTGAGCTAGGCGTGAAGGGTGATGTTCTGGAAGTTGCTGCCGGCTATGCCCGAAACTATCTCGTTCCCAAGTCGTTTGCCATAAAGGCGACTGATGGGGCCATTCTGCAGGCTGAGGTGATGCGCCAGTCACGGCTAGAAGCGCAACGCAAGGAGCTCGCTGAAGCGGAAGAATTAGCGCAGTCTATTTTGGGGTCCCGGGTAGTGATTGCGGCCAAGGCAGGGGATGAAGGAAAACTCTTTGGCTCAGTCGGTGCAGCTGATATCACTGAAGCTATCAAGAAATTCACTGGGATCGAGATCGACAAAGGGATTATCAACCTTGACAGTCTTATCAAGGAGATAGGGATTTATGAAGTCTCGATCCGGCCCCACACTGAGGTTGAAGTCAAGATCACCCTTGACGTTATTCCTGCCTGACTCGCTTACTGAGGCAGCGCGCCAAACTTCGATCCGGTCGGTTGTTGGATCTTCACAGATATGTAGTGTCTAGTTTCTTGTTTCGTGGCGCGTTTTCTATATCGAGAGCGGTTCCTGACAGCGATTTTCCGTGATCGTTCGCTGAGGTACAGAAATCCAGCCTTACCTCTCGACTCGCGAAAGCTTTCCCGGTTGCGCGAAATTCTTTAAGGCCAGTGAGGGTCCGATAGCGAAGATGCGTCGTAATATCGTCTTACTTTCCCGCTACTTCCCTTCATCTCGGATAGATGTGTGGCGAATGTAGACGTTCTGTCACACCTAACGGGCATAGTTGTTAACACAGGTTGTTACTAAGGCGAGAAAGAGGCGATATGACAACTCTCATCGATAGAGATGTTTCTCGTTCTCATGTTCCCCCTCATAGTGTCGAGGCCGAAGAATCAGTTCTGGGATCTGTTCTCATGTCGGCTGAAGCAGTCAACGTCGCTCTAGAAAAGCTTCAGCCCGAGGACTTTTATAGACCTGTTCACCAAGTGATATTTCAAGCTGTTGCCGATCTGTTCAATGGAAACCAGCCGATCGATGCCATCACTGTGACTGAGGAGCTCCGCCGGGCTAGCGCCCTTGAACGTATTGGTGGAGTGGTTTTCCTAACTAGCCTCATCGATGCAGTACCAACGGCCTCGAATATTGATTATTACGCGGGGATTGTGGAAGAGCACGCCCTGCGTCGACGTTTGATGAGAGCAGCCGGTGACATCAGTGCGCTTGCATCCACAATGGATGAGTCGATTATTGAGGTGCTTGATCGCTCCGAGCAGGTAGTTTTCGGAGTGGCGGAGCAACGAGTGGGCGATGGTCTTGCTCCAATAGATCCACTACTCGGACCTGCTATCGAACGGGCTGAGGAATTAAACCGTCAGGGCCTTGACATAACTGGCCTTCCTACCGGATATCGAGATCTTGATAAGCTCTTGGCCGGATTACATCCGACCAATCTGGTGGTAGTCGCGTCACGACCTGGCATGGGTAAGACGGCACTGTCGCTGAACATTGCCAGCAACGTTGCCGTCAAGGATGTGCCAGTTGCGGTTTTTTCACTCGAAATGAGTCGAGAGGAGATCGTCACCAGGATGTTGTGCGCCCAGGGACGAATTGATTCACAGCGGCTTAGGAGTGGCCGACTCACCGAGGCCGACTTTACGAAATTATCGAATGCAGCCAGCGTTTTTTATAAGAAGCCGATTTTTGTGGACGATTCACCTGGCCTTACAGTGACGGAGATCAGAGCAAAAGCTCGCAGGATGCGTCGTCGCCCTGGATTGGGGCTCATCATTGTCGACTATCTCCAGCTTATGCAGGGTATTGGGGGCGAGAATCGCCAGCAGGAGATTGCTCAGATCAGCCGAAACCTGAAGAATCTCGCGCGGGAGCTTGATGTTCCGATCATTGCGGTTTCACAGTTGAATCGATCTCTTGAATCTAGAGAAGACAAACGACCTCGGCTTGGCGATCTTCGTGAGAGTGGCGCTATCGAACAAGACGCAGATGTTGTGATGTTTATTTACCGGCATGAGTACTACCACCCGGAAGCTCAGGAGACAAAGGGTATGGCAGAGCTAAACATCGCTAAACATCGTCAGGGTGCGGTCGGTCGTGTTGACATGACGTTTCTTCCCGAATTCACATTGTTCGCTGATATGGGTCGCGACACTCCTAACATTTAATTAGTTAAGGACAGTCCGGTTCATCAAAATCACGGTGAATACGGCTAGGGGTTGGCCCAGCTTGGCCTTGGTATTTAGAACCTGCTCCCGCGGAACCGTAAGGATTTTCCGCGGGGGTGCTTAACTCGTAGAAGCTGACTTGCCCAATCTTCATTTCAGGGTAGATCGCGATTGGCAAGTTTGAGACGTTGGAAAGTTCCAGCGTTACCTGACCCTTAAATCCTGGGTCGATAAATCCTGCCGTGGAATGGATAAGAAGCCCAAGCCGACCGAGGCTACTCTTCCCCTCAAGTCGAGCGACTATATCTACTGGTACCGTAATTCTCTCCAATGTCGATCCCAGCACGAATTCACCTGGATGCAAAATAAAGGCCTCATCTTCTCGGATCTCAACGAGCTCAGTAAGATCTTCTAGATTCTGTTTGACGTCGATCAAGCCCAGTGTGTGGTTCCGGAAGACTCGAAAGTATCTGTCAATACGAAGGTCCACTGAACTCGGCTGAATCGCATCTTCTTCCATAGGATCTATGAGGATGCGTCCAGTAGCTAT
>CAJWGC010000012.1 GCA_913031525.1 uncultured Acidimicrobiia bacterium
TATCAGGCTCTGCGAAGCGATATACCGTGATGGTGGGACGAAACCCTAGGTTGTCTCCAATGTCGCCGATGTATAGATAGCTAAGTTCAGGATTAGGCCCTGGTCCAGTCGCGAGATCTTCCCAATCGAAGGCTCCTGCACCGTTGAGAGTCCAGGTCGCTAGTAACTCTCCCACAACCGAAAGCGCGTACACGGCTCCTTCTCCTCCCGAGTCATTGTGTACCCATAACACTCCTGGATGATTTCGACTGGCGGCTACACCTGATATTTCGTTCAGCTCGTTAGAGCGCACGGTGCCATCGGTGGAAACATCTCGATAACCGTCGCAAACGGCTGCGTCAGGTGGCAACGTCAATGAGTCTTCTGCTGGCGTCAATGTCATGGTTACGCCCGGGGTCGATGCAGAAGAGGGCGATGAGACTGCAGGGGGCGATTTCGTGGTCGTCGCAGAGGATGGCGGGCGTGAGTTGCTGCGAACACAGGCAGTTGTGATCGAAGCAACGGCAAGGATGGAGATGAGCGCCCGGAGTCGCACCACTAGCTCGCCTCAGATAGCTAGGAGCCGGAGGGCTAAAGCCTCAGCGACTACGGCTTTGCGAAGGTCTTCCAGATCCACGCTCTCGTCCGGTGCGTGAGTATTGCTCATGTGATCGGATACTCCTGTTAGGAGGATCGAAGCATCGGGAAATTGTTTTGAGAACGCTGCCACAAAAGGGATTGATCCGCCGCTGCCGATGAATGAAGTTTCGGTGCCCCACGCGATAGAAAATGCTTTCGAAAAGGCTTTATAGGCCAAACTGGAAGTATCTAGCTCGAAGGCATCGCCCGTTGATCCAGGAGTCACTTTTACATGCGCTCCCCAAGGCGCTGCGTTTTCGAGATGTGTTGCTAAAGAAATCATGGCTTGTTCCGGGTTCTCTCCCGGAGCGATGCGCATGCTGATTTTCGCGCGCGCGATTGGTACTAGTTGGTTGATTGCTTCGGAAGTTGACGGAGCGTCTATGGCTAGGACTGATATGGCAGGTTGCATCCATAATTTAGATTCGATCGAGTCTTCCCCTAGTAGTTCTACGTTATCGATAACGCCCAGTGATTTCCTCCACCATGTCTCAGTCATGATCTTTTCGGTATCTCGACGTATCAGTCCATCGATTGTTACGTTTCCCGAGTCATCATGGAGCGTTGCCAGGATTCGGGCTAGGACGATGAGGGCGTCTGGCGCTGCTCCTCCAGCATGGCCGGAGTGAATAGCGTGAGTCAGAGTACGAACCTCCACCTCACAGTCGACTAGACCGCGAAGGGAAGTTGTGAGAGAGGGTTTTCCAGTTTCGATGTTCCCTACGTCGGCGATGACGATTACGTCGGCGGCGAGGAGTGTGTCATAAGCTGAAAGAAACTTCCCGAGGTGGGGTGAACCGATCTCCTCTTCGCCTTCGATCAACACTTTGATTCCAACCGGCGGATATTCACCGAATGCTTCCAAGGCCCCGAGATGTATGACTATGCCTGCCTTGTCATCAGAAGAACCTCTTCCGTAGAGTCGTCCCTCTCGCTCAGCGGGTTCGAATGCGTCGGTTGTCCATTCTCCTGCAGGTCCTGGGGGTTGAACGTCATGGTGTGCATAGAGAAGGACAGTTGGCGATCCTTTCGGACCGGCGATTTCTCCATAGACAGCTGGGTGGGCTCCTTCCAGATCGAGTAGACGAACTTCGTTGAGGCCGGAAGCTCGCATCATCTGAGCCGTAATTTCCGCCGAACGACGTACCTCTCCGGCGTCGTAGCCTGCCGCGCTTACGGAAGGAATACGAATCAGCTCTTCGAGACGAGTTCGTAGCGATGGGAACAGGTCATTGACGGCAAGAAGGAGATCATCATGCATATCGGAAGCGTACCCGCGATCGTGAATCATCCTTAGACTTCATGAGAGCGGATCACTCGAAGAATCCAGCGATCATCAGCTGAGCCATCGCCTTATATGATCGACTCAAATCCGGCAAAGAGACCAGCTGCTAGGTCTTTCAACTGGTCGTTCGTGATGATAAATGGGGGGGAGCACTGGAGGCTGCCGCCGGCTATGGCTCTAGTTAGTACGCCTGCTTGTCGTGCAGCGTCAGCCACTTTGAAGGCCAAGTTCTCGTCCTCGGACAGGGCGACAGGGTCCAACTGAACTGCTGCCAATGCTCCGACACCTCCTCGTATGGAATCGACCAAAGGATGCGCGATCAATGGGGCGAGTGCTTCCATCAGCTCTGTTTCGATTTCCAGTGTTCGTGTTAGGAGCCCCTCGCGCTCGATAATGTCGAGGTTCGCTAGGCCTGCGACGCATGCGGTGGTGTGGCCTGAGTAGGTGTATCCATGGCGCCACATTTCTCCTGATCCTTCCCAGAAAGGTGCGGCGATGCGCGGAGCAGCGATTACGCCCCCGAGCGGCAAGTACCCGGATGTGATGCCCTTGGCGAAAGTGATGAGATCCGGTTGAAGAGAGAAACGAGATGATGCGAACCAGTTTCCAGTTCGTCCAAACCCGGTAATTACCTCGTCAGCGATGTAGAGCGCTCCGGCGTCAGCAACAATTTCTTGGGTCTTTTTTAGGTATCCCGTTGGAGCCGGACGCACCCCGCCAGCCCCGATGACCGGTTCAGCGTAGAACCCGGCTACATGCTCAGCTCCGACAGTTTCTATGGCCTCAATCAGGGCGTCGGTCGAGTCGTAGGGGATACGGAAGACCGTTTCCACCATGGGCCCGTGACCTTCTAAGTTCGGCGGCAGTCCAGCGAAGCTCGTTCCATATCCGTGCATCCCGTGGTAAGCCCAATCCCGGGTTATGAAGATCGTACGTTCTGGTTTTCCGATGGCAGTGAAGTATCGCCGAGCGAGTTTGGCCGCTGTGTCCACGGAGTCCGATCCGCCAGATGTGAAGAATATCTTGGAGTCCGATACAGGCGCGATGCTCGCAACGCGCGTAGCCAGTTCTTCCGTCGGACCCGTGGTGTAATCGCCAAATGTGTGGTAGGTATTCAATCGGCTGATCTGAGCTGCAACAGCCTCAGCGATTTCAGTACGGCCATATCCGATGTTCGCATACCAGAGACTTGCTGTTCCATCTAGGTAACGCTTTCCCTCTGTGTCGTAGACGTAACAACCTTCGCCGCGGTCGATGACAAACTTGTTTCCTGCGACGGCGGCCATGTTTGCGAAAGGATTCCAGAATGATGCCATTACGCCAGTTTCCAACTTCGGCTCCTTTGCCGCAAGTCGTGCGTCATCTGCGTTCTCTTGTCAACCGTTTGATGAGCTCCTTGTCTGTGTCGAAGGCTAGAGGGGGAAGGTTTGTGAGCGTAAAGAAATCGGCCTCTTCGGCATCGTCTCCAGCTTGGAGGTTTCCTCCAATGATGGTCCCAGCGAACCAGACTCCAACAGTCAGTTTTTCAGGGTCGTGGAAATTAGATGCTACGAATAGGGGTTCTCCTATGACAGCCTTTAGCCCGGTCTCTTCGTGAAGCTCGCGAGCTGCAGCTTGGCGTATTTCCTCTCCGTAATTGACAAATCCTGCTGGTATCGACCATAGCCCCGCTTTGGTTGCCCCTGCTGCTCGTTTGACTAGAAGGAGCTTTCCTGCTTCGTCGAAGACGACTACTGCTGCCCCTACTCCAGGATTACGCCAATGGATGAAGTCGCAGGTCGGGCATGTTCGCCTCGTTGCCCCTCCCAACATGCGGTCTTCGAGACGCTCGGTGCATTTGGGGCAGTATGCGTATTCTCCGGGCCAGTGTTTATGTGTTTCGTCCATCGAATCGGAAACCTACTCGTATCAGTCGACTTGTACCATGGTCAGCCAGAGTTGAAGCGAATCAGCCGATCGCGAATAATCGGTATTTGTTCCAGATCACGTTTATGGAACGAGCATTTATATGGTGGGGTGCCGTTTGTCCAGAGGAGTGTCTAGGTGAAGCGGCGTGAAGCGCGTCTAGTCCCGATTGCTGAATTCCGCGACCGATCCCCGGCAGAAGAGGCCTGGGCTCTGCTCGAGGATGCCGGCATTCCGGCTTCGGTTGTGGGAGAACCCGCGATGTTTGGGTCGTTTCCAGTTATTCGAGTTTTTGTAGCGAGCATCCATGTGACCCGAGCTCAACAGCTTGTGGCGTCCATTGTTACGCGGGCTAAGCCCTGATTCAGCGGTCGCGGTCTTCTTCGATCTGTCGCCGGACTTCATCCATGTCGAGTTGTTGCGCTTGTTCTATGAGGTCGATGAGGACATCTTCAGGAAGCGCACCAGGTTGAGAGAAAATACCAATCTTGTCTCGAAAAATCATGAGTGTGGGAATCGATTGGATATTGAAGTAGGAAGCGAGTTCTTGCTCGCTCTCGGTGTCCACCTTGGCGAAGACTATATCGGGGTATACCTCGGAGGCTTTTTCATAGACAGGTGCAAATTGACGGCAAGGACCGCACCATTCGGCCCAGAAATCAACGATCACCATATCGTTGGTGAGGATGGTCGCTTCGAAGCTTTTCTTGTTAAGTTCGACGGTTGGCATACGTTCACTCCGATCGGTGAGGCAGGGGCCTGACGCTAGCTCGAGAAGAACAATCATGATCCGGACAAGGCAGTACGCTTTCTCCCAACAGTACGAGTATTGACTCTAGGAGTAGTTGCTCTAACATTTATCAAATGAGTTATAGGGTTGAAGAACTCGCTGCTGCAGGCGGGGTGAGTGTGGACACGGTTCGCTATTACCAGGGTCTTGGCCTACTCGATCCGCCCCGTAGAGAGGGACGTGTAGGTTTCTACGACGATAGGCATCGCTATAGGCTCTCTCGGATCCGCTCGCTAGCGGATTCAGGGTTCACTCTGCGTCAGATACGAGATCTTCTGGAGCGCGATGGTAGCGAAGGGCATGATCCCCTCCTGGAGGCCCTTGATCACCAGCGACGTAGTAGACCTACTCTTTCGATAGCCGACCTTTCAGAGATCACCGGTGTAAAAGCCGAGATTTTGCAGCTCGCAGTGGGCGCTGGATTGCTTCGTCCGGCTTCATCCGGAGATGGAGAACATTTTGATGAGGAACAGGCTGCCATGGTCGAGACTTTTGGTCGTTTGCTCGCGTCTGGGATGGATCTTGAACCTCTGATTGAGCTTGCTACCAGTCACGCTGCACACGTTGACGTCTTGGTACGTAATGCGGTTTCGCTATACCGGGATGCTGTCGATGGAGACGGACATATCGACCGCAGTCGGGTTGCCCGTGAGATACAAGCTCTTGTACCTGCAGTCACTCGTCTTATTGCTGATCACTTTTCCAGAAGCATTGTTGAACACGCAGCAGAGTTGGTGGATGAATCGTGAAATCTCTGGCTGCTAAGGCTTTTCGTTCTTTGACGGTCGAGATCGATCCATTGCTCGTGAACTTCAGTTCACTGTCTTCGTTGCGGCGCGATCCCACTTTCTTTTGGGAAGAGCCGGACGCTGATTGGCTCCTAGTTGGTTTTGGCGCTGCCTGGAACCATCAATCTGCACCTGGTCCAGAGCGAATCGTTTCTGCTGCTGAGGCTGGAGCTGAGATTTTTGATCAGATCGTGCATTTACAGAATTCAGATGTTCCGGGCCCTTTGCTTGTCGGTGGATTCTCGTTCTCCGATAGAAAAAAGACTTCATCAAATTCAGATGCGATGACCTGGTCTGAGTTTCCCTCGGGTCTTCTGGTGCTCCCGGAGATAACGTTGCAGCGTCGTGGAACGAGAGCGTGGATTAGCGCTGTGATTCCAACATCGGTTTCGGCAAGGTCAGCAGAAGAGATCGTACGAGAGGTCATCGCCTGTCTTGATGATGGCTCCCGAGAATTTTGGATGAGCAGTAAAGACAGTCAGGTCACTTCCAACAGAGACGATCTTTTCCAGCGTCTGGTCAAGTATGCGGTTACAGAAGTCGAGTCTGGAAAACTCGCAAAGGTCGTAGCTGCACGCTCTGCTTTAGTGGAGACTACGGCGGATCCGTGGCGCGTGCTAGATGTGCTCCGGAGACGGTACCCTTCTTGTGCTGTTTACGGTGTTTTCCGCCGTAGCTCTGTGTTTGTTGGTGCTAGCCCTGAGCTTCTTGTCGGTCTGCAGAGCGGGAAGGTAACGTCCCATGCTCTCGCTGGCACCGTTGATAGAGGTATCGACGCGTTGGCCGATGCCGAACTTGAAGATCAGCTTCGGTACGATCCGAAGGAACTCGCTGAGCATCAATATGTTGTCCAGGGTCTTCGTCGTGCACTTCACGAGTCTGGCGTCACCCTTGACTCTCCCTCACAGATCGAAATTGTGAAACTTGCCAACGTTCAGCACCTCAGTTCGTCAGTGTCCGGACATGTGCCTAACAGCACTGGTGTCCTCGATCTCGTTGACGCGGTCCATCCAACTCCAGCTGTCGCTGGCCTTCCTCGGACCGCGGCGCTCGAATGGCTAGCAGAAAACGAACGGCTTGATCGAGGCTGGTATGCCGGACCGATTGGGTGGATGGATAGCGCTCTCGATGGATCGTTTCGAGTGGCTTTGCGGTGTGCTCTGCTTGAGGACGGCAGGGCACGTCTCTTCGCCGGCGCGGGAATTGTGGCTGGCTCTCGTCCCGATCGGGAGCTAGCGGAGACATCTGCCAAGCTTGGTGCCATGTTCGGCGCCTTGAGCGCGAGCTGATGACTGACCACACTGAGGCTCTTTACGCCTTCTTTGATGCGTTTTTTGTTCAGCTTCGAGCTGCAGGTGTTCACAGAGCTGTTATTTCACCTGGTTACCGTTCTGCTCCGCTAGCGGTGAGTGCAGATAGAGCCGGTCTTGAGATCACTGTTCAGATTGATGAGCGTTCCGCTGGATTTTTCGCTTTAGGAATCGCGAAGGCACGTCGAGAAGCGGTCGCTCTCATCTGTACTTCTGGTACTGCAGCTGCCAACTACTTTCCCGCGGTGATCGAAGCTAACCGGTCAGCAGTTCCGTTGATCGTTTTAACTGCAGACCGGCCTCCTGAACTAAGGGGCTGGGGGTCTAACCAAACCATCGATCAGGTCCGACTTTATGGCTCGAATCCGCGTTGGTTTGCTGAGCTTCCTGTGGCTTCTGAGGTTGAGCCTGATGTTGCTAGCCACTTTGCAGTCCGAGCGGTCGCGGAAGCGATGTCATCTCCTGCTGGCCCGGTTCACCTTAATTTTCCCGTACGTTGGCCTTTGACCCCTAGTGGCAGCACTTCCTCAGTTTCTCTTGCTACTACTGTGCGGAAACCCAATTCGGTATTGCCTTCTGACGATACCGTGGCCGATCTCGCTGCTGCGATGGCGCACTATCGCCGGGGCCTTATCATTGCCGGAGCATTGAATCCTGGTTCGTTTGATGTCCGAGATGTGTTGACGGTCGCGGCTCGTTCTCGATGGCCAGTGATCGCCGAACCGGTTTCACAGTTGCGTGTTGCGGACCGTACTACCGAGGCAACGGTCATTTCATCAGGTGCTCATTTGGCGGGAGTGCCTGGGTTCACTTCCGCTGCGCGTCCTGAAGTTCTCGTGCTTATTGGCGCCGGATTCTCGAGTGCTTCACTTCGTCGATGGGTGGAATCCTGTGACGCAGAGCGTGTGTTCATAATCGGTGACGGTCCCGAGTGGAATGACGATTCCTTCACCGCTACTGACTTCATTCGACATGACGTGAGGTCTGTTTTTGGGGCCCTGGTACGTATGCTGCCCGCGCTGACACAGGCAAGTGATTGGGAAGATTTTTGGATTGAAGCCGATTTGGCTGCTTCAGAAGCGATCCGTGCCTCATTGATTCGTTCTGAAATGTTTGGAGGTCGAGTTGTTACTGCTTTGGCTGGAGCGCTGCCGGACAAGATTCCACTCTTCGTGGGCAATTCTATGGCTGTGCGGGATTTCGATCTTTTCTGGCCGCGGCAAGATGAACTTCTTTCTCTTTATTCCAATCGAGGAGCTTCCGGTATCGACGGCGTTATCTCCACAGCACTAGGAGTAGCGGCCGGATCTGCCCGACCTGTAGTCGCCGTGCTGGGTGATTTGTCTTTCCTCCACGATCTTGGAGGCCTGCTAGCAGCGGCGCGCTTAGAGCTTCCTCTCGTGACGGTGGTCATAGACAATGGTGGCGGGGGGATATTCTCCTTACTTCCTATTGCCGATCTAGACGGCGCGGTACGTTTCGATGAGCTTTTTCGTACTCCACATTTAGCGGACATCGGAGCTATTTCTGCCGGCCTTGGATTGGCGTATCATCGCGTAGAAAATTCTACGGATTTACAGAGTGCCCTCCTATCGGCAATCGGAAGCTCAGGACCGGTGGTGATAGAGATTTCTGTCGCTCCAGCTGCTAGCTCGTTGGTTCATCAGAACGTCGCTCTTGCTGTTTCTGAAGCAGTTGCAGAGTTTCTGTGATGCAACCACTTGGGGCTGTCGGCTCAACCCACTTACAAATTTATGATCGAGGTACTTCGAGCTCCGTGTTGGTGCTCCATGGCTTCACTGGATCCGCGGCGGCGATGGAAGGCCTGTCAGAACCATTGTCAGCTAACCACCGCGTTGTTACGGCTGATCTACCTGGCCATGGCGCGTCAGCAGCGCCCACTCTGGGTTACACGATGGCTGATGTTGTAGACGACATTGCTGAGATTGTGTTATCTCTAGAACTCGCTCCGGTTCATCTTGTTGGCTATTCAATGGGAGGACGAATTGCGTTGTCGTATGCGGTTACTCATGGATCTGATTTGAGATCACTTTTTCTCATCGGGGCTTCCGCTGGGCTGGCGATGGATCGAGAACGACGTCGACGTTGTCAGGCCGATGACGCATTGGCTGATCAAATAGAGGAGCGCGGTATGGAGTGGTTCGCGAACTACTGGTCATCTCAGCCTCTGCTCCAGCCTGTTACCGATAGAGGCGCAGTGGCTGCGAATGCGTTGGAACTCATACGAAAAAGTCATGATCCTGTTGGACAGGCCAACGCTTTACGAGCGCTTGGTGTCGGCCGTATGCCTCCTGTGCACGACGAGCTCGGCCAAATCAGAATTCCGACAGCCCTTCTAGCGGGTTCCGAGGACGTCCGATATGTGACGATTGCCTCCGAAATGAAAGTGGCTATGCCTTGCGCTGAGATGTTCGTGCTTCAAGATGCTGGACATGCAGCCCATCTGGATGCTCCCAGTGAAGTTGTCCGTATTGCACTCGACTTTTTTGCTGAGGTCGAAGCGAGTTCCCGATGATTCTTGGCGCCAAGTTTTTTCACTACGAACTTGGCTTTGAAAGACCAGTAGCCGTTGGAGATAGCCTTCATCGGTCTCGCAGCGGTTTTTTGCTGGGTCTCTGGGATGATGAAGGCCATGTTGGCTGGGGTGACGCAGCACCGTTGCCAGGATGGTCACGAGATTCTTTGGCGCACGTGGAAGTTGCGTTTTCTTCCCTGGCTGCTGCCATTTCTGATCGACCTAGGAGCGCTGAAACGCTGAGGGATACTGCAGCTGCCTGGTCAACTCGGCTTCCCGCCGCTCGTGCTGCTCTAGATATGGCATTACTTGATCTTGCCGCTCGATCCCAGGATATTTCTGTTGCCGCGTTCCTGGTTTCGGGAACTTTACCGGCGGAACGAGTGCCAGTGAACTCCTTGATCAAAGGCCAAACTCCGGATGCTTGCGGAGCAGCGGCTGCCACGGCTGCTAGAGAGGGATTCAGCGTGTTCAAGCTTAAGCTTGGAGAATGCTTGCCCTCGCTGGATGTTGAGCGAGTCGCCGCGGTTCGCGATGCGGTGGGACCATCTGCTGTTATTCGAGTCGACGTCGCTAGTCGGTGGGACGTAGAAACTGCTCTCTCTGCACTGAAGCTTATTGAACCGTTCAATATCGAATATGTCGAAGACCCAGTTGCCGGAATCGACGAACTGTCCCAGGTTGCAGCTAACGCCGCGGTTCCGGTTGCCGTCGACGCGATGTTGGCTCACGATCCTGACCCTTTCGCTGTCGTCGCGGCAGTAGCGGCTGATGTATTCATACTCAAGCCTTCAGCAATTGGCGGACTGGTGCTTTCGCGGCAGGTCGCTACTCGCATCGCGGAAGATGGACGATCTGCAGTCGTAACATCCTTCCTAGATAGCGCGATCGGACTCACTGGAGCTGTACACCTCGTCGCGTCGCTTCCACCGGTGTTGGCAAGTGGTCTGGCGACTTCGGATTTGCTTGCAGAGAACGTTGCAGAACCTCCTCCTATAGAACGTGGCGCAATTCTTGTTCCTACAGGCCCTGGGTTTGGGATTGAACCATTTAGAAAGGGCATCATCAAACGAGAAAGGACTGAAGCATGAACGACATTGATCCTGCTGTTACCACCATCAAACCGGGGACTTTTTGGACGGTTTCTCGAGATTACAGTGACATCAGGTATGAGACTGCAGAGGGGATAGCCAAACTAACCATCAATCGACCGGAAGTCCGTAATGCATTCCGACCCCAGACATTGTTCGAATTGTCTGATGCAGTTAATGCTGCGAGAGATGATTCTGAAATCGGAGTCATCGTGCTCACCGGACAGGGGGATTTGGCGTTTTGCTCCGGAGGCGACCAGCGGATCCGCGGTGATGATGGCTATCTCGGCGACGATGTAATGTCTCAACAAGGAATCGGAAGGCTCAATGTCCTTGATCTTCAGATTCAAATTCGCCGCACACCGAAGCCAGTGGTAGCAATGGTTGCGGGATACGCCATCGGAGGCGGTCACGTACTTCATGTTGTCTGCGATCTCACTATTGCTGCCGACAATGCGCGATTCGGCCAAACAGGACCCAGGGTGGGTTCCTTCGATGGTGGCTATGGATCGGGATTATTAGCTCGCAACATAGGGCAGAAGCGCGCTCGAGAGATCTGGTTTTTGTGTAGACAGTATTCGGCAGAGGAGGCCTATCAGATGGGAATGGTTAATACCGTTGTACCTTTAGAGGATCTGGAAATTGAAACTGTCAAGTGGTGTCAAGAGATGCTGGCAATGTCGCCGCTCGCTTTGCGCATGATCAAAGCGTCGATGAATGCAGCTGATGACGGTCTTGCCGGAATACAGCAGTTGGCTGGAGACGCCACGCTTCTGTTTTATCAGACCGATGAGGCTCAGCATGGTCGCGATAGCTATGTCCAAAAGAAGAAACCTGACTTTTCTCAGTTTCCTAAGCGCCCTTAGGCGAAGTGGAATGCATACAGGTGGAGTCGAGCAGAGCCTCCCTTAAACTGCGGCGATGTCGATAGATCCGCCTCTGATCAAACTGCGCAGTATTGGTGTTCGCATTGGTGCGGCGAATATCTTGCGCGAGTTGGATCTAACAGTTCTCAGTGGTGAAGGAGTCGGTATCTATGGAGATAATGGATCTGGCAAGACGACTTTGCTTCGTACGGTCGCCACGTTGTTGCGGCCGTCTTCGGGGCGCGGCATGGTGTTGGGAGCTGACCTCGCTTCCGCAGAACGTTTCAAAGTAAGAACCCGTATTGGGTTCATTGGCCATATACCCGCGCTTTATCCGGAACTGACGCTAGAAGAAAACCTGAAATTTATTACTCGAGTAACCGGCAAGTCATCGTCTTCCATTCCGGTAGCTCTCGAGACAGTAGGCCTTTCCAGTGCTTCCAGTAGGAGAGTGGACGAATGTTCATACGGGATGCAGCGGCGTGCTGAGTTTGCAAGGGAAATACTACGTAGTCCTGATCTTCTCTTGCTCGATGAGCCGCATACTGCTCTCGATGCTTCAGCTATTGAAATCGTGGAATATCTTGTTGGGCAAGTAACTGAATCGGGTGGCGCGGTTTTAATTGTTTCGCATGACCGCGACCGAGTCGCTCCGATGTTGTCTCGAGTTTCTGAATTGAAAGCGGGGATGCTCTCATGATGAGCTTTTGGGATCAAGTTCGTGCTGCTGTGAAGCGAGATCTTCTTCGAGAACGTCGTGCTGGAGAAGTGTTTTGGATCACGATGCCCTTCGGTTCCGTTGCGTTGTTGCTTATACCGATCGCAGTAGGTACCGATCTCCCGTTGCTAAGACGCATCGGTCCGGGAATTTTCTGGATAGTGGTACTGTTTTTTGGTGCGCTGATCGCCGTGCGCCGTACCGGAGCAGAGACTCCTGCGCAGCGCGATCTCGTAGCGCTACTTGGTATTGATCCGGCGGCTTCATTCACTGGCCGAGTCATGGCTGGAGGTTTACTTCTCAGTGGATTCCAGGTCGTTGCCGGGATAGTTGCTGTGTTGCTCTATGACATCGAACTTGATAGCTGGCCTTGGCTTTTCCTTATTGTTCCTTTGACAGCTGTCGGACTTGCCGGTCTCGGTATCGTCGCTGGTGCGATCACTATTAGTCTCAACGCCAGTCCTGCGCTTGTCCCCTTGCTCGTCGCTCCGTTATCGGTTCCCTTGGTGGTTGCCGCTACAGAGTCCACGGACGTGCTTAGCACTGGTGGAAGTATCCTCCCGTGGTTACTGTTGATGATCGTCGTCGATCTTGTTCTGGCCGTCACTGGAGTCCTGACTGCCAGGCCTTTACAGGAGACCCAATGACTTCTCAGGACCGGAAACGCCGAGTGTCAGGTGTACTCAACATCAGTGCAGTTGTTCTTGTGGCGGTAGCTCTTGGTTTTTCTCTTTTTAGCCCACGCGATGTCATTCAAGGCGACCTGACCAGAATGCTCTATGTGCACGTCCCTTCCATCATCACGGCCTATCTTGCTTTTGGCTTAACGACCTTTGCGACGATCGTTTATCTGGTAAGGCGTGATTTGCAATGGGATCGCTGGGCGGCCGCGGCGGCTGAGATCGGAGTCGTCTTTCTGGGGCTTGCCATTGTCACGGGAATGATCTGGGGTAAGCCTGTCTGGGGAGTCTGGTGGACGTGGGATGCCCGTTTGACCTCGACTGCGTTGATGTTTTTTATCTATCCGGCCGTCAACCTCGCATCTGGCTTAATCGCACACCGGCCAAGAAAAAACTTAATGAAGGTGAGGCGCCATGAGTCAGCCTTCAAGATCTTTAACTAATGCTATAACTCCAATTTAAAATGCAAGTTTCATCTCTCATAAGCCGTAAGGAAATTCAAGAGCATCACCATGATCATGAAGAGGGCTGTAGCCACGATCATGAGCATACCAACTTTCGGTTAACGACCATGATTGCCGGTGTCGTGTTCATTGCTAATTCATTTTTCATGCAATGGTTTGCAGGTGCCGATAATCAGGTCGCCGGAATCAGCGCCTTTATCGGGGCTGTGATCTTGGGTTTCCCCATTATTCGCCTCGCAATAAAAGACATAAAGAGAGGCATGCTAACTATCAATGAACTGGTGGCCATCGCTTTTCTGGCGGCTATGGCGTCTGGGGAATCCCAGCTCGGCGGCTATCAGACAGCCGGTATCGTGGCTTTTTTCATGTTGCTCGGTGAGTTGATCGAGACTCGTACCGCTGCCGGAGCCCGCGCCTCGATTGCCTCACTTGTAAAGCTTACACCCACCAAGGCCAGGCGGATAGTTGGGAACGATGAGGAGGAAGTCGCAGCCTCTCAATTGAAGATAGGCGACGTTATTCGGGTTCGTCCTGGAGACAATATTGCTGCCGATGGCAAAATCGTTAGCGGTCAGGGTTCCATCAATCAGGCCAATATTACAGGCGAATCGCTTCCTATTGATAAGAGCAGTGGGGATGAGGTTTTTGCTGGAACGATCAATCTCAATGGCGTGCTAGAAGTTGAGGTGACCCGTGCTGGGGAAGATACAACATTCGGACGTGTGCGAGACTTGATCCTGTCGGCCGAGCAAACCAAGCTGCCTATCATGCGTATCATTGATCAGTATATGGGCTACTATACTCCATTGGTTTTGGTCATAGGGGCCCTCGTCTGGTTTTTTACTGGGAACATTGAGCGGGTGGTTTCCGTGCTGGTGATCTCGTGTCCTTGCGCGTTCATTCTTGCTTCACCCTCAGCAATGGTTGCTGCGCTGGCCTCCGCTGCACGCTTGGGAGTGCTGATCAAGAACGTTGGCGATATCGAGATCGCCGCACGCATCAATGCCTTCGTGTTTGATAAGACTGGCACATTGACTACCGGCGAACTAACGGTTAGCCGGCTTGCACCCCAAGGAGACATCAAGCCTGCAGAGTTACTCAAGGTTGCCGCTACTGCAGAAAAATTCAGCAACCACCCAACGGCCAAGGCATTGAGCAATCTTGCCGAAGAGGCCGGCTTGAATCTGGCCGACCCGGATGATTTCAAGGAGACCGCAGGCAAGGGGGTACAGGCTAAGGTGAATGGTTCAAATATCGTGATTGGCCGCTCGCAGTGGCTTCGTGAGAATGGTGTCGCTGATGATTTTGAATCCAAGGTCGACCTGCAGGAGGCTGAAGGCTACAGCCTATTGTT
>CAJWGC010000013.1 GCA_913031525.1 uncultured Acidimicrobiia bacterium
GCAAGTGCAAGTGCGAGATTCACGCTGATAGAGGATTTACCGACTCCTCCCTTGCCGGACGATACGGCGATCACTCGTGTTCGTGGATTGATCATGGTTGGCTCAGCGTGCTCGCGAGCATGACGACGGGCCCGTTCCATGAGCTTCGTTCGTTCCGATTGTGTCATTGCACCTATTTCCACGATGACTTCTTCGACGCCAGCTAGGGATTCGACCTTGCGAACAACATCGTTTTCGATCTGAGACCTCATAGGGCATGCCGCGATAGTGAGAGCGATTTTGATCGTGACTGCAGTTCCCTCGATCCTGATGTCTTTCAGCATCCCGAGTTCCACGATGTCAGCACCGAGTTCTGGGTCGAGCACACCGCGTAGGGCGGATTCAATTGAATGGCGGTTGATCACGACCACATCGTAAGCCTGTATCCTCAGTATGTATTCGGTCTAGGCGATTTTCTGTCGATTGAGAGAAGCGCGCGTATACTGAGGCTAAGAGATCCTATGTATTCGGTCCATCAGGAGGCCTATGGTGATCACGAACGAACCCGTTACCGGTGCGTCGCATCCGAGTCTGACGTTGGCTGCGGCCGCGAAGGTCAGAGAGCTAATTGAGGCCGAAGGTGACGACAATCTTGCACTTCGTCTCGCTGTTCGTCCGGGGGGTTGCTCAGGATTTTCGTACGAGATGTATTTCGACGACACAACGAACGACGACGATGTCGTCACCGAAACAGATGGTGTTCGTCTTGTCGTTGACTCAGCGAGTGCCGCTCTCGTTTCTGGGGCAAAGGTCGATTTCAAGGATGCTGGCTTGCAGGGCAGTGGGTTCTCCATCGAAAATCCGAGCCAGCAACGTTCCTGCGGCTGTGGCCAGAGTTTCTGCTGAAGCTGGTTGATAGTTTGATTTTTAGATGCAGGTGAGATTGTTGGATGTTGCTTTAACTAATGCTCTGATTCGATATCGAGCGATGAGTGCAGCGAGGGACTAATGCCCAAGACAATTCCCGAACTAACGAACGCTCCCGCGGCGATCGGACCGTATTCGGTAGCGACCGAAGCGAATGGATTTGTTTTTATATCTGGCCAGATAGGAATTCACCCGGAAACGGGAAAAATTGTCGAGGGCGGAACTGCGGCTGAGACCCAACAGATCATGGATAATCTCACTGCGATTTTGCAAGAACTCGATCTTTCTTTCGCTGATGTGGTGAAGACAACGATTTTTCTCGTTGACATGCAGGATTTCGTTCTTGTCAACGATATCTACAGTGGATACTTTGAAGGACACAACCCAGCTCGGTCCACGGTGCAAGTAGCTGGCCTTCCCAATGGTGTGAATATCGAAATTGAGACTTTGGCAGCTCGCTGATCAATTTTCTTTGTCGGGGTCTATCGGTTGGGGGATTCTGGCTCTATTGTTCCGAGGCTTTCGATGGAGCGTTACATGGCCAAAATTGACACAGAGAGCTTTCAGACTCAGTTTTTTACTTTCGGGTCCTCTAAAGAACCGTTCAAGCTGCGCTTCGGAGGAGAGCTCGAGCACGTTACTTTGGCATACGAGACCTATGGTCAACTCGATCAAGATCGATCAAACGCGATTTTGGTCTTCCATGCCCTGACTGGATCCCAGCACGCTTCTGGCATCAATCGTCAGGGTCCCGATGGACTTGTCGTGAAATGGAATGATGAGTGTCAGATAGGTTGGTGGGATGCGTTCATCGGTCCGGGACGTAGCCTCGATACCGATCAATTTTTCGTTATCTGCGTCAATTACCTCGGCAGTTGCTATGGCTCAACAGGTCCGAGCTCCTTGAATCCGATTACTAATGCGCCCTACGGATCGACTTTCCCTCGAGTCGCGTTCTCTGACATGGTTGATAGTCAGATACGTCTGCTAGAACATCTTGGGATCGAGAAGCTGCATGCTGTCGTGGGTATGTCGACCGGTGGGTTCATGGCTCTTTCCTTAGCGACTCGTTACCCAGAACTAGTGGACATTGTGATTCCTATCGCTGCGGGCACGAAGACGACCGCGCTTCAGAAGATTCATAATTTCGAACAGATCTTGGCAATAGAGAACGATCCAAGCTTCAGGAATGGTGACTATTACGGACTTGAGCATCCTGACCGAGGGCTAATGCTGTCCCGAATGATCGGCCATAAGAATTTTGTATCGCTTTCCGCTATGGAGAAGCGAGCTCGTCAGGAAGTCATATCCCAGGCTAAAGGGCCTGGCACGTATCAGATCCAAGATCCTATTGAGTCGTATATGTGGCATCAGGGCACCAAGTTTGTCGAGCGATTCGATGCTAATTCCTACCTCTGCCTGATGGATGCTTGGCAGAGTTTCGATCTGGTTGAAGAGGCGGGAGTTGACGGCATGCCGGACGTGTTTGCTTCATGCAATAACCAGCGTTACATGATATTCACGATTGACTCAGACGTTTGTTTCTACCCTGAGGAGCAGACGATTTTGGCGCGCTATCTGCAAATGGCCGGGATTCCATTTCGTAGGGTCACTGTGCATTCGGAAAAGGGCCACGATTCTTTCTTACTTGAACCTCGACTTTACGAGCCGCATATGGTGGACACCCTCGTTAACGAATAGCGCTGGTTTCCTTGTCGATCTCTCGATTAGTAACGGATAGTTAATTTTCTGTTGTTACCGGCTCAGGTCTACATGAGTCGATCCGGATCAAGGGTGGCTGTTCAGAGCAAGTTCAGCCTGTACACATTTGTTGCTCTCTGCTCGAATCCCATCGCGGAATAGAGATGGTTTGCCGCTTCGCGAGACGGGCGGGAGGTAAGTCCGACCGTCTTGGCCCCAGCGGTACGTGCTTTGCTGATAGCTGCATTGGTCAGTTCTTTTCCGATACTTTTACCGCGTTGTGACCTATCAACGACGACATCTTCGATCCGAGCTTGTAGCCCGGTTGGAATCCGGAATAAGACCAGAGTGAGCGTCCCGACGATATCTCCGGTTGAGGTTTCCCTTGCTACCAAGAGCACCGTATTCGAGTTGAAAGCTATCTCACAGAGCTGTTCGGCATCCGGAGGTGGATTAGAGGAAGATAATTGCGGTATAAGTCGATCGAATGCCCTGACGATGTCGTCGGTAATCTCCACAAGCTCTGTAATTTGGATCAACGAGTTCCCCTCGAAGAGGTGTGAGTACCGAAGTTTATTGCAGTTGAGGCTGAAGGCTGAGGACTGTAGTGGGCATTCTGTAACGACACTGATCTCTTCAAGATTGCTGACTATAAGAGCCTCCTGTCGTTCTTTGCCGTTGCAATGCCGTTGACGTCTTATCATCGACGCTATGAGACCGACGGTTGCCATTCTTGGAGCGGGAGCGATGGGCAAGAGTTTGGCGCGGGGATTGCTCAAAATGAACTGGCGAGTAGATCAGATTGTTATGGCCGATCGATTTGAAGACACGGCAATAGAAGCGCAGGGTTTGCTTGGCGTAACTGTCCTCCTTGATGCTGCTGCTGCGATCGAAGGCCGTGAAACGATCGTCGTCGCGGTCAAACCTGATGATGTGTCGAGTCTGCTCGAAGAAATTGCAGGCGTAGTAACTGCTGATCAGATCGTCGTTTCTTTAGTGGCGGGCGTTCCTATCAGTGCGCTCGAACTTTTGTTGCCGGATATCCCAGTTGTACGAACGATGCCGAATACCCCGGCATCGATTGGTGAGGCCATCACGGCTTACTGTGGAGGCGATCATGCAGATGAGCAAGCGCTGGAGAAAGCTTCTGCAGTGCTGTCCGCCGTCGGCGACACTATTCAAGTGGACGAAGACGATCTCGATGCGGTGACGGCAGTATCAGGTTCTGGACCAGCTTATGTTTTTCTTCTTGCCGAGACGTTGATGGAAGCTGCGATTCGGGAAGGGCTAAGCGAAGAAACTTCCGAAAGGCTCGTAACTCAGACTCTTGTGGGCTCTGGGTTACTGCTTCGCACCGTTGGCAAGACCGCTACTGAGCTTCGGAGCGATGTTACGTCTCCGGGCGGAACTACGGCTGCGGCCTTGAATGCGCTTGAACGGGGAGGTTTCGATCGCCTCATCATGGACGCTGTCAGGGCTGCCAGGATTCGATCCAATCAATTGGGTGAAGTCGCCCCTCGATCGGCCCAAGATGGCGGATGAGGGTATAGATACTGTTTGGAGTCGTTACCGTGAACCCCTCATCCTCGGCGTTGTCGCGGGATTAGTTTCCGGCCTCTTCGGTGTTGGCGGCGGCATCATCATGGTTCCAGGAATGGTGCTTTGGTTGGGGCTCAGTGCTCATCGCGCTCACGCTACTTCGGTGGCTGCAATCATTGCTGCAGCAATTGCCGCGTCTGGTCCTTTCGTGGTAGCCGGTCTTGTCGATTGGTCGGTCATGCTGGCGCTCTTTGTTGGTTCCGCAATCGGAGCTGTTGCAGCAGCCCGAATGCTAGGTCGAATCTCTGCGCGGTGGTTGACGCGAGGGTTTGTTGTCTTTCTACTTCTCGCGGCAGCGCGAATGGCGCTATGACGTTCGTTTTTTATGTCTTGATTGGCTTGGTTGCTGGTGGAATTTCTGCGGCACTTGGCGTCGGAGGTGGGATCGTTTATGTCCCGGCTCTCGTTCTTTTTTTCTCTCTGGATCAGCATTTGGCCCAAGGAACTTCCCTTGCTGTGATTGTCCCGACAGCTGTCATAGGTACGCTGATACATGCTCGAGCCGGAAGGGTTGTGTGGCGCTACGCTGTTCCTTTGGGTGTTGCCGGTTTGGTGGGTGGGGTCATTGGTGGATGGATTGCTCTAGCGCTGGATGAAGATCTATTGAGAAGATGCTTCGCGGCGATGCTCCTCTTGACGGCTTACCGTATGGCGCGTATCGCACGTCATGCGAGTGTGGATTGACAAGCCTTTTCATGTCGCTCGCGATGATGTCGTGAATCAGAGATTTTTGCTTCTGTCATGAAAAATGACCCCGCTTTTCTCAAATATTTTGTTTTAGACGAGGGAAACGACCTCTCTACAAAATCTCTTCTTTGACGAACCGCGGTTAGGGCGATTCCATAGCTAACAAGCCAGGAACGATTCCATCATGGTTACGACGTGATTGACGTCTCTAGCAGATACGTCGAGATGGAGGACTAACCGCATCGGGTTGCCAGCGTGTAGCAGGATTCCATTTTCTCGAGCGAAATCGACAAGCTTGTGTGAGTCGTGGTTTCGGAGGCTCATGAAAACCATGTTTGTTTGAGATTTGGAGTAGTTGATTTCCAATCCTTGAAGCGCCGTTAGACCTGAAGCGAGTACGGAAGCATTGCGGTGGTCTTCTGCCAGTTTGGAAACATTGTTTTCCAGTGCATATATGCCAGCGGCCGCGAGTAGTCCGACCTGGCGCATTGCTCCTCCAATCGTTTTTCGCCAACGGTGGGCCCGTTTGATCAACTCCCTCTTGCCGCAGAGGATCGAGCCTACTGGAGCTCCGAGACCTTTGGATAGACAAAAGGACACCGTGTCGAAGTGTTGGGTTATCTCCGAGACGTTGATTTCTTGTTTGATCGCAGCATTGAACACCCTGGCACCGTCGAGATGAGTGCCGAGACCGTAACGCCGTGCTAGTTCTGCAGCACGAGGAAGATATTTGAGAGGAAGAGCTTGCCCTCCGATGGTATTTTCAAGCGCCAGAAGCTTGGTGCGAGTGTGGTGGATATCGCGAGGCTTAATAACAGATTCTACAGCGTCAAGATCAAGCGTGCCGTCGTCTTCTAAAGGAACAGTTTGAGGCTGGGCGCCGGTCAGCACTGTGGCGCCCCCGCCTTCGTTCCAGAACGTATGGGCCCGTGCTCCGAGTATGAATTCATCGCCACGTTCGCAATGGCTAAAGACTCCTAGGAGGTTTCCTTGAGTCCCGCTTGCAACGAATAGAGCGGCTTCTTTCCCCATCATTTCAGCGGCTAGATCTTGCAGATGATTGACTGTTGGATCCTCGCCGTACATGTCGTCACCGACCTCGGCTGCTGCCATTGCCTCCCGCATCGAGAGAGAAGGACGAGTGACTGTGTCGCTGCGCAGATCGATCATTGGCTGAGATCATACGGACTTATCAGTTGCCATTGGGTGTATGGAGGTAACGAGATAGGCAGACCGCTGTTTACACTCGCCCAGATTCAGGAGGATGACAACTGTGGAAGACCCGATAGAGTCGACGAGTAGCAGAGTTAGGTTCCGCCTAACGGCATCGTCCGTGCTGATCGCTCTCGGATTGCTATCTGCCGCGGGGACTATTTTCCTTTGGTGGGCCGGAACGTGGTCCGCCGAGATCGACCCCAGCGTAGGGAGAAAGGTCTTCGGAAACGTCCCCTACGTTTTCGTGGCTCTCTTTTATGTGACGGTATCGGCCTTTTTGATGCTTTCGTTTTATCTCTTTGCTCAGCGAGCTTCCAATTGGCAAAGAGGTTCAGCCGAAGACCGTACTGGATTGTGGAAACGTCGACTGCACTCGGCGCGAGAGGGTCTGCAGATGAAGACACTGTTACGAGATCCTCAAGCTGGCCTCATGCATTCAGCGATTTACTTTGGATTCTTGGTGCTTTTCCTTGGGACAGTCACTCTTGAAATCGACCATCTTCTTCCTTCCAACCTCAAATTTCTTGAAGGCCGGGTATATCAGGGATACTCTTTTGTGCTCGACGTTTTCGCCGTGATTTTTATTGCTGGTTTGGTATGGGCGGCTTTTCGTCGATACGTGCAGCGCCCGATGCGACTTCGAACCAAAACTAGACCAGAAGATGCTTGGATTCTTTTCACGTTAGGCGCTATCGGGATCAGTGGTCTGGCTGTTGAAGCAGCGCGGATCTCTTTGATGGGACGTCCAGCATTCGAAACGTGGTCTTTTGCCGGCTATATATTGAGCTATCTGGTTCCTGCGGGAGGTGCTTCCGGTATCCATCAGGCGATGTGGGTAGCACATATTGTTGCGTTCATTGCGTTTCTTGTAGTACTTCCATCAACAAAGCTTCGCCACATGGTCACTTCACCCGCGAACATGTTTTTGTCCCCCCGGTCCCGACCTGTCGGAGCTATGCGAGAGATGCCGGACTTAGCAGTGGCGATGGAGGCAGGAGATATTGAGACAGTCGGATCGGCAGTCGTAGCTGAGTTTACATGGAAGCAATTACTCGACACTGATGCTTGCACAGTTTGCGGTCGCTGCACCTCGGTGTGCCCGGCGCGCGCGACGGGGAAGCTTCTAGATCCTCGTGAGATCATTCTTAAGTTGGGTGAAGTAGCGGCGGAAACTGCAACACCGAAGATTTCATCTCCGGTTAAATCAGATCCTGGTATCACGATCACTTCGGATCGAGTGTTTGAACGTATAACTCCTGAAGAGCTTTGGGCTTGCACGACTTGTCGGGCGTGCGATGACATCTGTCCGGTCGACATTGAGATCCTTGACAAGATCCTTGATATGAGACGGTATCTATCCCTCATGGAAGCAGACTTTCCCTCTGAGCTCGGGAAGGCGTATGTGTCCCTCGAGAATTCGTCAAATCCTTACGGGATGGCGCAGAAAGCTAGATCTGATTGGACAAGCAATCTCGAATTCGATGTCAAGTTGCTAGGAGAAATCGGAGTTGAAGCCGAATATCTCTATTGGGTGGGTTGCGCCGGTTCTTTCGACGATCGCAATCTCAAGGTCACTTTGGCTACAGCCCGACTTTTGCATGAGGCTGAAGTCGATTTTGCAATTCTTGGTCCCAGAGAGTTGTGTACAGGAGATCCGGCTCGACGCACTGGCAACGAATTTGTCTTCCAAGGTCTCGCTTTACAAAATATTGAGACCCTCAACGACCTGGGCGTAACGAAGATCATCACTCAGTGCCCTCACTGCTTTAACACACTTCGTAACGAATATCCTCAGTTCGGAGGTGAGTACGAAGTTATTCACCACAGCGAGTTACTGATGAAGCTGCTTGATGAAGGCCGCATTCAGCAGAAAGCCGACGGCAAGACCGTTGCCTATCATGATCCTTGTTACCTCGGTCGCCACAACGAGGTTTTTCTAGCCCCTCGTGAGGTACTTTCCCGCGGTGGCCCTACGGTCGAGATGGTTCGGAACGGATCGGATTCGTTTTGCTGTGGTGCCGGTGGTGGCCGTATGTGGATGGAAGAACAGGTCGGTAAGAGGATCAATATCGAACGTTCGGAGGAGGCCGTGGCTACCGGCGCCGATGTAGTCGCGACAGGTTGTCCGTTTTGTTACATAATGATGGACGACGGAGTGAAAGAGCTTGGTGCCTCAGAGGTTGAGGTAAAGGATCTCGCCATGCTTCTTGCAGATCGGTCACTCGACTCATGAGCGCGGAGCAATGACGGATTCTTCCTCCAGGCTTACTGGAAATCGAGAAAGATGGACAGCTGACTGGAGCAACCTGACCAGCGAGGTTGTCTATACCGGTCTTTGCACAGGATGTTCCGGGTGTATCGTTGCTTGCCCTTACGACGTTCTTAAGTTAGATGAGAAGTTCTGGCAGCCGCGTCTCGATGACTCAGCGTGGGTAGAGGACGACGCTGCACATTGCTCTCACGGCGATCGAGGCTGCACGTTGTGCACGAGAGCATGTCCTCGGTTCCGGTTGTGGGAACTCGATGCTGACTTCGAGATGTTCGGACGAGCGAGACGACGTGATGAGGTCGCCGGAATTTATCAGGATGCCTATCTCATCGAGGCGACAAGCCGCCAAATCGCTGAAGTTGGCCAGGACGGCGGGCTCGGCACTGCGCTCCTCTACTACGCGATGATGCAAGGTTATATCGATGGTGCTCTTGTGAGCTATGTCGATAAGGGGCAGAGAACGATTCCCGGTGTCGCTACAACGCTGGAACAGCTCATCGCGGCTGCAGGGTCGCGTTACACATACTCGGCGAACACTCTCGCGCTTCGGGATGCGACAGACCAGGGTCTGTCTCGTCTTGCACTGGTCGGGATGGGGTGCCAGACCTCGATTCTTCCAGTAGCGGCGCGCCGTGGCGCGCCCAAATTATCTCGTAAGATTGCCTTGACAGTAGGCCTGCTGTGCTCCAAGACGTTCAGTGAGGAGATCTTCGAAGAGCTTTTCGAGGAGCGATACGGTGTAAGCCGTAGAGAGATAACCAAGATCAACATCAAGGGTCGGCTTCAGTTGTGGTTGGAGCGCGATGGCGAACCCGACTATCTAGAAATTCCGCTTAAAGAGGCCAAAGAATGGACTAGGCCAGGCTGTGAGCGTTGTCCCGATTTTGGTGCTGAACATGCCGATATTTCGCTTGGCGGTATCGTTTCAGAATCCGGCCGTACTCTTGCTGTAGTTCGTACTGATCTGGGACATGAGTTACTAGCTCTTATGGCCAGAGATAATTGGATCACGGTATATGACGCGTCCGTCAAGGATCCTAACTCCTTAAAGCTTATGCGAAAGCTGGCCAGACTTCAGCGCAAGAGATGGCCGGCTGAGTCTATCGCTGGACCGTCGCATCCTGAGCCCTCGATTTTGCCTCTGCCTGCAACGAAGCACGTTGACTGAACTGTCTGCTGTCCGGGAAACCGATCGTGTCGTGACCTACCCTTCTTGAACGCAATATGACGAAAAAGGGTCCCATGAGGTCGCTTTCGGACGAGGAGCTAATTCAGGTCTACGAGTGGATGAAGCTCACTCGCGTCCTAGATGATCGCATTGTCTCGTTATGGAAGCAGGGCCGAGGAGTTGGCAGCACTTTTAGTGGGCGTGGCCACGAAGCTATTGCAGTCGGAGCTTCGTACGCCCTTGGCCCTGATGATGTTGTTGCGCCGATGCATCGCGACCTGGGTTGTTACTTAGTTCGCGGAATAACGCCGCGTCGTATCTTGGCAAACCAGCTCGGACGAGCCACGGGTGTTACTCAAGGCCGGGACGCGAATTTACACGGAATTGGTGATCTTTCTCTCGGCATCATCGGTTTTGTATCTCATTTGCCTCAGTCGATGTCGCCAGCGTTGGGTGCTGCGATGGCCTTTCTCTATCGTGAGGAGCCTCGTGTTTCTATGGCGTTCGTAGGCGACGGTTCTTCATCGACTGGGTTGTTCCACGAGGTGCTGAATCTTGCTGCTGTGCAGCGAGCTCCTTTTGTCGTGGTTGTTGAGAACAATCGCTATGCCTATTCAACTCCGCTTCATCAGCAGATGGCCATCGATGATATTGCTGATCGGGGCCAGGCTCATGGAGTGGCGGCTGAAATTGTCGATGGCAACGACGTTGAAGCTGTCCACGCCGTTACTGCAGAAGCCATAGCCCGCGCGCGCTCTGGAGGTGGTCCATCACTTATTGAATGTAAAACGATGCGGATGCATGGTCACGCTATCCACGATGGTGCGGAATACGTTCCGGCCGAACTCCTCGTCGAATGGGAGAGGCGGGATCCGATTGCTCACCTTGAGAAAATCTTTTTCGAGCGTGACATTGTTGAGGAGGCGCTTATCGAAGAAATCGGACAAAAATGTCGCCGTATTGTGGACGATGCCGTTGAGTACGCGGAGTCAAGCAGCTGGCCAGATCCGGCCTCGTTAGAAGAGGGGGTTTACGCGCCGTGACTCCTAACGGTTCTAGTGGTGAGAGATCAGTTGCTTCTGAGGAAGACAGAAAGCTCAGTTATATCGAAGCGATTTCGGAAGCTTTGCGTGAAGAGATGCGCCGTGACGAGGACATAATTGTGATTGGAGAGGATGTGGGCGGTGAATTCGGTGGTGCGTTCAACGTAACAAAAGGTTTTGAAGATGAGTTTGGCAGACGGCGTATTTTGAACATGCCGATGACTGAGAATGCTTTCATCGGCGCTGCGACCGGAATGGCATTGATGGGTCTGCGTCCAGTTATCGAGGTGCAATTTGCTGACTTTATTACCAGTGGTTACGACGCCATCGTTCAATTCGCGGCGACGAATCATTATCGATGGGGTGGGGCTGTCCCGTGGGTCATCCGAGCTCCGTCGGACGGTGGCATCTCCTCCGGGCCGTTTCATAGTCAAAATCCAGAAGCATGGTTTATGCATACCCCAGGTTTGAAAGTAGTTGCTCCGGCTACTCCTGCGGACGCTAAGGGTTTGTTGCTATCGGCAATCCGTGACAACAATCCTGTGATTTACTTTGAGTCAAAACCGTTGTATCGGTCTCTAAAGGGTGTGGTACCGGAAGAGGGGATCGCGATTCCGATCGGCCAAGCGCGTGTCGCTAGGGAAGGTACTGACGTGACCATCGTGACTTACGGAGCGATGGTTCACGAATCGCTGAAAGCTGCTGAGGAAATTTCCAGTCAAGGGATTGATACCGAGATTGTGGATCTACGAACTCTTAAACCCATGGACTGCGAGACAGTGCTTGCATCGGCGCGCAAAACCAGTCGGATTTTGATTGTTCACTCTGCCAATCGTCTGGTGGGAGCTGGCGCCGAGGTGGCTGCGCTTATCGCGGATGAAGCTTTCGAGAGCTTGGATGCCCCTGTGCGTCGGCTCGGCGGAAGAGATGTTCCTGTTCCGTTTAGTCCACCTTTGGAGAAAGCCTATCGGCCTAGTGTCGACGACATCGCGAATGCGGTGAAGGAGCTTGTTACGTGGTGAGATTGTGGATCGAAACCAACAGACTGTGGTGGTGATTTAGGAGATGGGACGATAGCCATAATTCGTAGGCTTTGACCCACTGGCGGCAGCAGGTCCTAAGAATCAGGTCCGAAGTCGCGTCCGTTCGCAAATTGCGTCTTGCTTTCTCATTTCTTTGTGAGGTCAGGATGTGTGATGATTATCCCGATGGTTTATATCGACAATCGGGCTGACTCAGCCGTTACTCCGTCGCTGGCGGTGCTTTCAGATATCCAGCGACGTGTTCTTTGGTTAGCTGTTCGGATGGTTCACGAGGCCAATCGTACCGACGCCGGCGGTATCAAGTTTGGAGGCCATCAAGCCTCATCGGCTTCGATGATATCAATCATGACGTCTCTGTGGTTCGACCATATTGGGAAGGATGACAAGGTGGCGGTTAAGCCCCATGCCTCTCCGGTATACCACGCCATTAAGTACTTGACTGGCGAACTGGATCGCTCTTATCTAACGAAGCTTCGAGCTCCGGGGGGACTGCAAGCCTATCCGTCTCGAACGAAAGATCCGGATGGAGTTGATTTCTCGACCGGATCCGTGGGCCTAGGTGCCGTTGCTCCGCTTTTCTCAGCAGCGGCTCGCCGCTACATAGACTCGCATTTCGGAGAGAGAAATACGGCGCGGTTCATTGCGACGGTTGGCGATGCCGAACTCGACGAAGGCAATGTATGGGAAGCGATCGCTGATCCAGCTCTCGCAGGTCTCGGAAATGTGATGCTTGTGATCGACCTCAATCGCCAAAGTCTCGACCGTATCATTCCTGACATTCAGGCCACGCGTCTACAGCGGTTCTTCGAGAACGCCGGGTGGCATGTGATCGAGGCCAAATATGGACGACGTCTTGAAGAGGCATTCTCAGGAGTCGGCGGAGACGCTCTTCGGTCGCGCATTGATGGTATGTCCAATGAGGAATATCAGCTACTTTTTTCTTTAGAAGGGGACGGTCTTAGGTCAGCTTTTCTAAGGTCTGCTGATTCCACCGTCAGTCGTTTGCTCGAGGATTTCTCGGATGAGGAACTGCCTCGACTACTTTTCGATCTCGGCGGACATGATTTAGAGGTACTTTCCGATTGCTACCGAGAATGCGACGAAGCTGCTGATCGCCCATCGGTGGTCTTCGCATACACAGTTAAGGGATGGGGGCTTCCGTTCGCCGGGGATGCTTTGAACCATTCAGCAGTTCTTACTGACGCTCAGATTGACGATTTGCGTCACTCGGTAGGGCTCAATGTTGAAACAGAATGGGATCGTTTCGATCCTGAGAGCCCAGCGGGGCGTTTATGTGCAGTGGTGGGAGCCGAGGTAAATAACGGACCTACGGCGCCGCGTCCGCTGCTTGATTTACCTTCTTCAGTTGCTTCGCTGTCGCCTGCTAGGAAGTGGTCGACACAAGAGGCTTTTGGCCGCGTACTGACCGCGTTAGCGGACGTTTCCTCGGTAAGAGAGCGGTTGGTGACTGTGTCTCCTGACGTGGCTATTTCGACGAATCTCGGCGGCTGGATTAACAAGACCGGTGTTTTCTCTTACCGGGAACTAGAGCCTTTCGGCGGAGAGCAACGGTTGCTTAAGTGGGCGCCTGGACCCACTGGTCAGCACATTGAACTCGGAATTTCCGAGATGAATATGTTTCTGCTTTTAGGTCAGCTCGGCCTAACCCACGAACATCATGGTGAGATGCTTTTGCCGATCGGCACTGTTTACGATCCTTTCGTGTTGCGTGGTCTGGACGGGTTTATCTACTCCTTGTACAAC
>CAJWGC010000014.1 GCA_913031525.1 uncultured Acidimicrobiia bacterium
TTCTCGGCCTGCTGACGGAGAAATCCAGGAACCTTAAAAGATGGCTTCACTCGAAGCGCATAAAGCACTTCGGTGCAGCCATCTTCGATCTCTCGAAATTCATACTGCCCGTCGAGTGCTTCGAGATCCCCTCCCGGCTCGGATCTCCATGAAAAACCGCAATCACGATCGTACGAATACTGCAGGGTGACCTCGATCTCACGAATCATCGCCTTGAAAACAAACGCCGCTCGACGAGGACGGCCTAGGTCATCTTCATCCAATACCTCAACCGACGCACATGGCTCTACCCAATCTGGATAAGCCGCAAGATCGAGAGCGATCGCTAACACCTGTTGCGGAGAAGCCGAGACCTCGACAGTCCTAACAGTTCCCTCTACAGACATCGCCTCATTTCCGAACTCCAGGATGATTACAGCCAGCGTAGCCGGAACACGAAAAATCGAAGATGATCGAGAGCTCCTCTTATCGAATTGACACGATCCAATCCCAATGCATTTCGTAGGTCAACTCTTCGCCAGGATCAGGGTAGGAATTGTCGAACTCTGTAAGACCGGCTCGCAACTCTGCTCCGTCGATAAGTTGAAGCGTGCTGATGAATCCTGCCTCTACGGCCATCCGCCATCGCGAAGCAGTGTTTTTAACGACCTCATTGCTCTCACCAGACATGACATCGGAACCAATCGACACCAGATAGCGACACACCTCTTCGGGGTCAGGAAAACGGGCTTCGTCAATCTCAGCAATCGACGGAAACCATTGCGCCAGCATCGAAGCTCGATGATGGCGAGGTCCCAGTGTCCAGATAACGCAACGGCCACGAGGAAGCAGAACTCTCTGCGTCTCTCTTAGCGCAGATCTCCAATCACCGTAGTGCAGCGAGAGATGAAAATACACAAGCGCAAAACTGGCATCAGCAAACGGCATAGCTTCACCACGTCCCCGCGCAACGGAGACGCCTCTATGGCGTTTCGCGGCGACCGCCATTCTTTCCGAAGGATCTAGCACCACTGCCTGGAACCCTGCAGCAGCCCAGAGAGCCGCGTGGTCCCCGCGCCCGCCACCAACGTCGAGGACCCGTCCACCGCTAGGCAATCCTTCTAGAGCTGACTCTGCTCTTCGGAAAGAGGCGTTCGAACTCGGTCGATGCTCATAGCCACGTGCCAAAGCTTCAAGATCTATATCAGCCATGACGCACCGCCTTTCCAGTAGCTCGGAAGTACCCAACATTTACGCACATCGTTTCGGCATAACGCCATCGAATCGCCTGCGGCTGGTGAACATCGCCGAAATAATGGAACGCCGGACGAGCAATATCGAGGTATTCCCGTACTGCGATAGAACCCTTCTTTCGCCCACCAATAACGTCCTGTACAAGTGGCGTTATGGCCGGAGGAACATGAGTGCAGAGAACATCGACGCGGCCCAGAGAAGCGAGCTTGTCGCGCATATCGCTCTCAGAGATCTCACCAGGTATCCCGAGCATCGGAGTCCCTCCACCGGCAAATCCGACGCGAAGTCCCTCCAGCTCGACGACCTCGCCATCCGCGTATCTCACCCCAGGAGGGAGGTGATCCTTCAGAACTTCAGGTCGATCTACATTGCCGTAGATGACGTAGGCATTTGCTCCCTCTAACGCAGAACAAACATCGAGGTATGCCGCCTCAATCCGCTCATCGAACTGCGCTTCAATAAATTCCCGCCTTCCTTCAACAAATTCCTGCCATCGGCAGCGCGCCCCGTCAAAATCTCCTGCTCCCCGTAAGGCAACAATCTCAGCCACGAAATCCTTTCCAGCGACATCCGCAGCAATGCCATCGAGCGTCCGATAATCGATGAAATTTATGAAATCACCGAGAACGCAGAGCAGCTCTCCGGTACGGACAACGCGACGCAAAGAAGCAACAGCGCCATGCACATCGGATACAAGAAGCATTAGACCAATCCAACATTGCCTATACATATTGGCAACATGATCAAGAGTAGGCGGTCGATATAAACAAATTCACACTCAAGATGAACACGCCTCTACCGCTATAGAGGATCCGAAACGTCAAATCGGCTCCTCAGCAGAAAACAGTCACGACTCCAATCTCTCAAAAGATCTTCACGATCACTGCAACGTCAAATGTGAAAAAGCAATTGACATACCACTCAACGCAGATTTGGCTCTTCGCAAGCAGCGCTTCGAGCAAACCTATACGCGAGATCTAGCTCGTCGATCACCCGAGGGTTACGTTCTTGACATTTCGCCTTCTCGATCACTGGGATTGCACTGCCGCCAACGCGACCCAAAGCCCAAGAGGCGTGAAGGCGCAACAACCAATCTGAATGCCCGACATACCCGGCCAACGCTCCAACAGACCGTTCAGAAGCCCAGTTCCCGATAGCAACAAGCGCGTTACGACGTAGATAACGAGCACGCCTCCCCGGAACATAAAAATGGGAGTAGCGCGCCAATATCGTATCGTCAGACAGAGTTAAGAAATCGAGTAAATCGACGCTGCCGCTAGCTGAGGTGGATCTCTCTAAAAGTCTGCTGCCAGGAGGGCACGATGTCAGGCAGTCGTCGCAACCGTAAATCCGATCATCGATAGCAGGACGTAGTTCGCGCGGAATAATCCCCGGTGCCTGAAGGACGTAAGATATACACTTGCGAGCGTCCAGTTTTCCGGGTCCGACAATCGCTCCTGTCGGGCAAGCTGGAAAGCAAGCGCGACAGGTACCACAGCTCCGCTCCATCGGCGTCGATGTCTTAAGGAGGGCATCCGTAGCTACGGCTCCGAGTAAGGTCCACGGCCCTGCCCCAGGAGTTAGCACCATCGAGCTAAGCCCCCACCAGCCAACTCCAGAACGCACAGCGACCGCCCTATCGACCAGTCGATTGTCGTCTTGCAAGGCAACAGCTTTGAAACCTTCCAATCGCAATACCGAGACGATTTCTTCCAGGATCAACCGCAAAGGCCCATAGTGGTCTCGAGTGGCAAAACGCGCGATTCGGCCATGGCCAGGCCTTCGATCGGGCGTGCCTGCTTGCGGAAGATAGGACGTTGCTACTGCCAGAAGACTCCGCGCCCAAGGGAACGACGAGCGAACATTCGTGGCGGTTTCGGGATCTCGGTAAGTAAACCCAAGGCCGCCACGCGATCCATCCTCGATGCGTTCAGCCATGGTGGCGCGCACTTCGATAAAGGGAGCAACGGTGGCTACTCCGCTAGCGACTGCACCACGGCTACGAGCCAGATCATGTAAGCGAACAGTGAGATCCATACCCGCAAGCTAACGCTTCGACACCCAGACTTCGTCCACAAGTGGATGATCAACCCACCGCCTCATCGCGTTGCGCATAGCAAGACACGATCCGAATTGGCGGTACCAGCCCGACATCAGATAGATTTTTGATGGCCTGAACCTCCGTGTAACGAAATTCGATAGGTCGGGAACGGTCTATAAGAACGCCAACAGCGCAATCATCACACATCGATGTTCCCTGCATAGTGCAAAGGCCGCAATCGATAATCATCAGGGCTCCAGGATCGCCTACAGATTCATTCGTACTTCAGAGACAAGCTATCCACCTGGTGTGACAAAAAAATAAAACGCAGCAGTAGGGTCACGTAATGAAGCAACGAATTACAAGATGAAGCTCGGTCTCTCTCTTCCCGCAATGGCTCCGCGAGCTGAGATCGATATGGAAACGATCCGACTCGCCGAGAACCTCGGCTATGACTCAGTATGGGCTTCAGAAGCATGGGGATCGGACGCTGCCACCGTACTTGCCTGGATAGCGTCCGATACAACCAGGATTCGAGTGGGATCGGCGATACTGCAAATACCGGGTAGGACTCCGACGATGACCGCCATGACTGCTACAACTATCAACGAACTTTCTGGAGGGCGCTTCATCCTCGGACTCGGTGCATCCGGACCTCAGGTTGCAGAGGGCTGGCACGGCGAGCCCTACGGCAAGCCACTCGGCCGAACTCGCGAATACGTCTCAATCGTTCGCCAAGTTGCGGAACGAAAGAAACCTTTGCAGCACAAAGGCGACCACTACAGCATTCCAATCACCGGACCGGGGACAACAGGACTCGGTAAACCGCTGAAACTCATCACTCATCCCACTCACTCGCTTCCGATCTATTTAGCAGCAATGGGACCTCGCAATGTGAAACTAGCCGCGGAGATCGCCGACGGATGGCTACCTACGATCTTCTCACCATTCCGTTTCGAAGAAGTATTCAAACCATCTCTTGACAGTGGATTTCGAACCAGCGGCGATCCGGAGAAAGTAGATCGTTTCAAAATCGCCCCTACGGCAATGGCGGTAATAACCGACGATGCGATTCGCGCCCGCGACCGGGCGCGACCCAACCTTGCCTTGTATATCGGAGGAATGGGCGCCGTGAATCGCAATTTCTATAACGACCTCGTGGCCCGTTATGGCTACGAAGAAAAAGCAGCTGAAATTCAACGTCTCTATCTCGGCGGTGAACGCCTCGCGGCGATCCGCCAAGTGCCCGATGCTCTGATCGACGAGGTGTCCCTCATAGGAACTGCAGATCAAGTACAGGAACGGCTCCAGATCTGGAAAGAGGCAGGCGTAAACACACTGATCGTTGCGGTTAGCGACGATCGCACGCTACGAATCCTCCCTGATCTATTGCCTTGATAACCCTAGGTTTGCGATATACACATCCATTTAACGTGCCACCCAGGATGCGAAAGCCTCAGAGAACAGAGCAAGACCACCAAGTGCCTCCACTCTCGCTTGAAGATCTCGATCTGAAGTCAGCACAATTACAGATCCGATCGTATCCCTAGATAACGTCACAATCTCATCGTCAGCAATATCGTCGCGAAGAGTGAATCGCACCTCGACACCGTTGTCAGCAACTCGACGATCAGGATCACCTGAAAGGCTGGAATCGAAAACCACCGTGACTCGTAACGCTCTCGCCCGTTGCAATAATCGACCTAGATCGGCGATAAGACGTGACCGCGCTTGGCCAGTCGCGAAACCGCGCGGATTCAGAACATAAAGTACGTTATATCCGTCAACGAGCAACAATATGGGGTCTGTCGAACTGCTTAACCAGTCAATGGCAGCCGAATCGTCAGGTCTGACTCCGGCAGGAAGCCGGATCAGAGCGCGACGCGACTCTCTTCGTTCTTCTATCTTTTCTCCACTGCGATACAAAGCCGACGAAGCCACAAGATCCAGCTGACGGGCCATTATCACCGGGTCGGATCCCATCGAAGAAGTGGATGCCACTACATCGTCCCGGCTCCGACGGTTTCTCCTCGAACGACGCAATCGATCCTGAAGCCGAGCCACCATCTTTTCAGCCATAAGACGATCCATCTGTTCTTCTGCTAGCTGCGATTCGATCGATGCAATACGTTCATCTCGATTCTTTATTTCGCTAAGACTGACTACCGGCCGTGGTCGTCTCTGCTCCCGTTCAAGTAACCGTTCCCGCTCCGAATGCCACTCCGCTTGAGAATCCCGTAAGCGCGCAGTTGCCACTTCGAGACGATTCTTCATTTTCTCTAGCTGCGCTAAATCAGCTTCCTCACGTCGAGCAGCGTTCTCGGCAACACGTCGTTCCAGTTCGGCAGATACCACGATCCACCACCCGTGTTCTCGCCTCAGGAATGCCGCCGACGCGCGACCAGATCTAGCTTCATCAAGGTGTTCTAACGCCTGACCACGCAGATCGGAATCGGATTCGAGAGCGTCTAGAAGCGATACGGCGAACGGAACGGGAAGTCTCCCCCCCGAGTATGCCCGGACACGCTGAAGCGAAACTGGGATCCGATCTTCGTCAAAACTTGCCAACGCAATCCTCGCTGCTGCAATGGCCGGACCCAAAATTCTTCGTAACTCTGCAGAAAAACCACTCATTGACTCATCATGGTCGCCAGACGATGAAACCGAAACTGCCACTCATGTGTTTGACACACTCTCACAGGATGCCATACTCGCGATGGTGAAAACCAAAACAACTCTCGTACTTCTGTCCTAGGCGCAGCCCCACAAGATTTGGCTGCGCCTTACCCTCCTTCGGGAGGGTTTTTTTGTACCCGATTTAGCGATCAAGGAACCACAATGCCAGAGACCCTCACCGGCGCATCAGCGCTGATCCGAGCCCTTGAAAATGAAAAAGTTGAGGTCGTCTTCGGCGTACCCGGTGGAGCTATTCTTCCAGCGTACGATCCGATACTCGACAGCACTGTGCGTCATATTCTTGCTCGACATGAGCAGGGTGCTGGCCACATGGCCTCCGGTTACGCCCACGCCAGCGGCAAAGTCGGCGTGGTAATGGCAACTTCAGGTCCCGGAGCCACCAACCTCATCACACCTCTTCAGGACGCCATGATGGATTCGATACCCATCGTCGCAATAACAGGGCAGGTACCTACAACCTCTATTGGCTATGACGCTTTTCAGGAAGCCCACACGTGGGGTATTTCTATGCCGGTCACAAAACACAATTACCTCGTCACAGAAGTCAGCGACATCCCGAATGCGATAAAAGAGGCTTTTCATCTAGCGTCGACAGGACGACCGGGACCGGTCCTCGTCGATATTCCTAAAGACGTTCTGAATCAGACTTTGGACTGGCAAAGTCCAGGAAAAATCGACCTTCCGGGATACCGACCGAGCATAAAGGGCCACCCTAAACAGGTGCGGTCGGCTGTCGACCTCATTCTCGAATCTTCTCGACCCGTGTTGTACGCCGGTGGAGGGGTCCTGCGATCGAATGGATCCGAGTCCTTAGTCCGATTCGCTGAACTAGCCGCTCTCCCGACGGTAACAACTTTGATGGCTCGTGGAGCTATCCCAGATTCTCATCCACTCGCTCTAGGAATGCCCGGAATGCACGGTAACTACACCGCTATAACAGCGATGCAAAAAGCTGATCTACTAGTGGCTGTCGGCGCTCGATTCGACGATCGGGTGACAGGGCGTCCTGACGCTTTCGCCCCTGAAGCAAAGATCATTCATATTGATGTCGATCCAGCAGAGATCGGAAAGGTACGCAAAGCCGACGTGCCCATCGTGGGCGATGCTCGAACGATTATCGACCAACTCACTGAAGAAGCTGAGTTGAGAATCGAAAAAGGCGCCCACTGGATGGACCGCGAATCCTGGCTAGAGACACTCCATAACTGGAAACGAAAACACCCATTGAGCTACAACCAGGACCCAGAAGGACCGATCCAGATGCAGTACGTGATCGAACAAATCCACCGCTTGACTGGCGGTGAGGCCATCGTGGTCGCCGGTGTAGGCCAACATCAGATGTGGGCCTCGCAATTCTGGGGCTTTGAACGACCTAATACGTGGATTAATTCGGGTGGACTAGGGACGATGGGATACGCTGTGCCAGCCGCTATCGGCGCCAAGGTCGCTGAGCCTGACCAACTAGTCATAGCTATCGACGGGGATGGCTGCTTCCAGATGACTCTCCAAGAACTCATCACGGCGAGCATCGAGGGAATACCTATCAAGGTGGCTGTCATGAACAACTCGTCGCTCGGCATGGTCAAGCAATGGCAACGCCTGTTCTACGATGAACGATACAGCGCTATCGACCTCACAAGTCACACGCCGGACTACGTGGGCTTGGCTGAATCAATGGGATGCATCGGACTCCGAGCAAAGAGTCCGTCGGAAGTTGGACCGACGCTGGAAAAGGCCCTAGCCGTTACCGACCGGCCGGTGGTGATCGAGTTTCCCTGCGATCCAGATGCGATGGTTTTCCCAATGGTCCCAGCGGGAGCATCCAACGACGACGTAATCGTAAGCGCCGAAGACTTGCCATGAACCACGTAATCAGCGCCCTCGTAGAGAACAAACCTGGAGTTCTAGCTCGCGTATCATCAATGTTTGCTAGGAGAGGATTCAACATTCATTCTCTTGCTGTTGGACCCACCGTAGACCCGAATATGTCGCTCATAACCATCGTCGTTGACGGACCGGAAATGGAGCAGATCATAAAGCAGCTCTACAAGCTAGTTAATACAGTGAAAGTCACCGAGCTCGGTCCTGAAGAAGGCGTAATTCGAGAAATCATGCTGGTTCGAGTCAACTCTGATCCGACCAAACGAGCTGAAATGATCGAAAGCGCATCAGTTTTCTCCGCTCGTCCTGTTGATGTAGGCGCTGCAACCATCACATTCGAAATCTCCGGCGATCCCGAACATCTCAGTAATTTTCTCGAACTGATGCGGACATACGGCATCATCGAACTCGCGCAATCTGGCCGAATCGCGCTCCCTAAAGACCGCAAAACAAAAAGGCATACGACGGCATCCACCAAATCCGCTCGAATGGATCCTTCATGAGATTGCAAAACTCCACAAAATCTACGGATTCTTCTTCACTCTCTCATGGTGCGATCGAGCGTCTACTCCTCCTTATATAGCCGGGCGGATAATCCCACCGACCCGGCTAACGAATCTCACCAATCTTCAAGGAGGAATAGCATGTCAGATCAATTAATCATCTTCGATACCACTCTGCGCGATGGAGAACAAGCACCTGGCATCGCACTGTCTCCTGACGACAAGGTTGCTATCGCGACTCAGCTCGCCAAGCTGAAAGTGGACGTTATAGAAGCGGGATTCGCCGCCGCGTCACTGGGAGATTACGAAGCAATATCCCGAATCGCCGAAGAAGTCCAAGGGCCCACGATCGCGTCACTAGCGCGAACTGAACCAAACGATATCGACCGAGCAGCCGACGCTCTCGCTAAAGCAGTCAAAAAACGTATCCACGTTTTTATCTCGACATCGACGATACACATGGAACGGATGCTCCGGATGACCCCCGACCAAGTATTGCAATCGATAACAGAAAGCATCCATCGGGCGCGTCGCTACACCGAGGACATCGAGTTCTCGCCCCAAGACGCCACCCGAACTGACCCTTCATTTCTGATAGCAACCTGCCGAGCAGCGGTCGAAGCAGGGGCAACGACCATCAATATCCCTGACACCGTGGGTTACGCGGTCCCGTCGGACTTTGTCGCCTTAATGAAACGCGTCTACAACGAAGTTCGAGGCGGAAACGATGACATCATCATCTCGACTCACTGTCATAACGACTTGGGATTGGCAGTCGCCAATAGCCTATCAGCGATTGAAGCGGGAGCTCGCCAAATCGAAGGGGCTATTAACGGTATCGGAGAACGCGCTGGGAACACGTCCACCGAAGAGATCATCATGGCCGTCAGGACACGTCAGGACTACTTCGACGTCGAAATCGAAGCTGATACAACTCAAATCTTCGAGACGTCACGGTTGGTGTCCAAGCTGACTGGTTACCCGATCCAGTTCAATAAAGCGGTCGTTGGACGTAACGCCTTCGCTCATGAATCTGGTATCCACCAACACGGCGTACTACGTGATCGAGAGACATACGAGATCATGGATCCGGAGCTCATCGGTCATCAATCAATGATCGTGCTTGGCAAGCACTCCGGACGTGCTGCCTTCTCCGACGCGATGACCAAACTCGGCTACACACTGGAAGATGATGACTTCGCTAGAGCTTTCAATCGATTCAAAGAACTGGCTGATCGCAAAGGCGAGATTTCGGAGGAAGGCCTCCGCGCCATTATCAGTGAGGAAGCTGGCACGGCGGAAGAGCAGATTCGGCTCGCATCGATCCATTTCGAAGGAGGAAGCAATAAAGATCCGGAAGCGGTAGTTGTGGTCGAGCAGGGTGGCAAACGACGTGAAGCAACAGGCACCGGAGATGGAATGGTAAACGCGACCTTCAACGCTATACAGGATGTCTTTAATGTGGCAGCAGCACTCGTCGACTATCGGGTCAGCCCTTTGACCTCGGGAGCAGATGCCATGGCTGAAGTGAACGTCATCATCCAAATCGGGGCATCCGTCTACTCGGGACGCGGAGTGTCAACTGACGTAGTCGAAGGTTCAGCCAGAGCTTTCGTTGCTGCATTTAACAAGACGCTCATCGACCGAGACGGCGTTGTAACCGGAGACTCCTGAAATGGAAGCTCGGATCGCCCTCCTCCCAGGAGACGGCATAGGGCCCGAAGTCCTGCAGGAGGCTCGTCGAGTCCTCGAAGCTGCCGCCAGCCGTTTTGGTCACTCGTTTACTTTTGAATTGCACCCAGTCGGGGGAAACGCGATTGATGACTACGGAGATCCACTACCTCCCCCAACTCTGGAAGCTTGTCGAACAGCAGACGCTGTCCTGCTGGGTGCTGTAGGCGGACCGCAATGGGATGACCCCGAAGCCAAAATCCGTCCGGAAATGGGCTTACTGGCGTTGCGTAAAGAACTAGGGCTCTACGCCAACCTTCGACCAATTAAGTCGTACGAAGCACTCGTGCACGGATCTCCCCTGAAAAAGGAAATCGTATCCGGAGTCGACATTCTGTTCTTTAGAGAACTCACTGGCGGCATCTACTTCGGAGAACAGTACACAAGTTCAGACGGATCTTTAGCGCGCAGTGTTATGGAATATTCCTCTAAAGAAGTGCGTCGCATCGTTCGCCTGGCTGCTGCCGCTGCTCGAGAACGACGAGGCAAACTCACATCGGTGGATAAAGCGAACGTACTCGAAGTATCGCGTCTGTGGAGAAGAGTCGCCGCCGAAGTCGTTACTGAGGAGTTCAGCGATCTCGAATACGAAGTCGTTCTCGTCGACGCGATGGCGATGCACCTCGTTACACGACCTACCGATTTTGATGTCGTCGTTTCCGGGAACATGTTCGGAGACATTCTCACCGACGAAGGATCGGTACTACCAGGATCCATGGGGTTACTCGCATCTGCCTCACTCGGCGATAAAGGTCCCGGGCTCTACGAACCGATACACGGAACTGCCCCTGATATCGCGGGCCGCGGCATCGCTAATCCATTGGCCGCGATCCTTTCAGCCGCAATGGCTATGCGCCACTCACTCGCTCTTGAGAAAGAGGCAGAAGCCGTCGAAAACGCCGTCAATACAGTGCTTGACGCCGGTATTCGTACGATAGATATCGCTGCAGGTAGCACTCACGTTGGAACCGTCGACATGGGATCAGCTGTCATCGAATCTCTCATAAACCAACGGTAATAACGGATAAGCCCTATAGCGCGTCTGATTCCAAAACATCTACAGCTCGTAAGGACAGATTTCCGATTGTGCTCCGCCATGAAGATGCGAGATTGAAATAACTCCAAAGCTTGAGAACGAATCCAGGCTGAACTGTCAAAGCTCGATTGCGAGCCGTTTCGCTGACTTAAGTGCCTCTATAGCTGCAGACGATGAGTTCACGCCAGGCAACTCCCAATCCGGTCTCGTAGCGATAAGAGCCTCCCTAAGAACGAGCAATCGTTCTGCTGGAGTGGCGTTGATCGCTGCAGCCGATTCGAGATGCTCGGCTGCAGTTGGAGAATCCTCGCGAATTTCAGCGGCCAAGACCACAACGATCGACTGAATACTGGAGATTGCAGCAACAGAAGAAGCATCCGACTCAGACCTTGATCCCATAGCAAGATCGTAGACAGTGCGAAATCGGGTAGCGTTACTTCTTGTGTATATCGGTATTATGAAAGAGTCGAGACCGGGTGAACGCCGAGTTGCCGCTATCCCCGCCACTGTCGAAACATTCGTTTCGTGGAAATGGAATGTTTTGGTGCAGTCAGGATCCGGCCTTGAGGCCGGACACACCGACGAATCCTATAAATCAGCAGGAGCGGAAATCGTCGAATCTGCAGGCTCGGCGGCCGAAGTAGATCTGGTTCTACGAGTCGGTCCACCGACTCCTGATGATCTTGATCTCCTGCATAAAGGCTCAACCGTTGCCGGATTCCTTGACCCTTTCGTCAACGACACCGTAGTGCGAAAACTCACCGATCTAGGATTAACAGGATTAGCAGTCGAAGCAATACCCCGGACTACTTTGGCCCAGTCCATGGATGCACTTTCATCTCAGGCCAATATCGCCGGATACGCCGCAGCACTGGCTGCCGCGCAAATCTCACCCAGGCTGCTACCGATGATGGTCACCGCTGCGGGAACGATTCCTCCCTCTAAAGCCGTGATCCTGGGCGTTGGAGTGGCCGGCCTACAAGCTATCGCCACAATGCGACGGCTCGGAGCCGTAGTCCAGGCATACGATGTCCGGCCCGAAACTCGCGAACAAGTTGAAAGCCTCGGCGCTAAATTCATCGAAGCTCCCACGGCAGAAGCTGACGAAGGCGGTTACGCCCGTGAGGTTGGTAACGATCTCCAAGCTCGGCAGTGGGAAATACTGGCCCCTTATGTCGCCGATGCTGACCTCGTCATCACGACAGCACAGGTTCCAGGGAGGATTGCCCCGCGACTCATCACCTCGGAAATGGTGGACGCCATGAAACCAGGTTCCGTGATTATCGACATGGCTGCTGCCAGTGGCGGCAACGTTGAAGGATCTAAGCCAGATCAAGAAATCGATCGGAACAGCGTGCTGATCTGCGGACCCACTAATTTGGCAGGAGCCGTACCCGCAGATGCCAGTCGAATGTACGCCCGTAACCTCGTGGCTCTTCTGGAACGAACGCGAACTGACGATGGGGGAATCTCAATAGATCTCGAAGACGACATCATCGGACCGACAGCTGTCGTCTACCGCGGTGAAGTTCGACATCCAAAATGCAACGAACTCTTAAGGATCAGAACAGAAGGGTCATCGTGAGTCCCGAATTTGTTATCGGAATCGTTGTGTTCGCATTAGCTTCTCTAGTCGGCTTCGAGGTCATTTCTAAAGTACCTCCCACCCTGCACACACCACTTATGTCTGGCGCTAACGCCATCTCCGGTATCACCATCGTAGGAGCGCTGATAGCTGCTGGTTTGAGCAGTGGACCCATGTCTACCGCGCTCGGGTTCCTTGCTGTTGTCGCGGCGACAACCAACGTCGTCGGTGGATTCTTGGTGACGGATCGAATGCTTGAGATGTTTAAGAAGAAACCCGAGCATAAGCCATGAGCGAACTCGCCCTCTTTTATCTGGCCGCCGCGATTTTGTTCATTCTTGGTCTTAAACGCCTGTCAACGCCTCGAACTGCCCGGGGAGGTAACCTTCTTGCCGCCATCGGCATGCTGGAAACAGGCGATGTGATTTGTATCACAACCAAAATTATCAGTCTGATCGAAGGCCAGCGGGTTCCTGTAAAGGACACGGACAAGGATGCCTTGATCCGCAGGCAGGCCGATGCCTATTTGTCCCCGTCAGCCCCCTATAACATTACCCTGACAATGACGAAAGGCG
>CAJWGC010000015.1 GCA_913031525.1 uncultured Acidimicrobiia bacterium
CTATCCCTGTCCAAAGTCGGAACGATTCTATACCTTGGGCTAAAAGCATTTCTTCTCCGTCAGCGCGAGGTATTTCTCTGCGCTTCGCTTCCTCTAAAGCCGGAGTAAGCGAATCTCGATAGGTCATATCAAACAATGCAACGCAGACTTTGATTACAGGACCAGGGAGTTCCTCCCCCTTCATGCCGAGTGGCGTGGCGTTAACTATCGATGCCCCGATAACAGGATTTTCCCATGGTATAAGATCCGCAGATACTCCAAGATCATCGACCAGAGCTCGGGCCTTTCCTATGTCACGAGCGCTAACGAAAAGCTCTCGAGATTCGAGTGCCAGTAATGCGGCGGCTGCCGCTCCACCTGCTCCGAGCACCATCACCGGTCCAAAATCTGGCAAACCTGCGGTTTTCCAAACGTCTCGGACTCCGGCAATATCGGTGTTGTACCCGACTACGTCGTCGCCAACTCTCACCAAGGTGTTAACAGCCGCCGCACGCTCTGCCTGAGGATCAAGCATGTCGCACAGTTCTGCGGCAATCCGCTTATGTGGCATGGTTACGTTCGCGCCGTCCAAATCACCACTTCTTAATTCCTCGATTGCCTGTCGCACTCCCGCCTCATCCACCCGTCGCGTTCGATATTCACCGGGCACACCCGCAGCTCGTAGGGCTGCATTTTGAATCACTGGCGACAGAGAATGAGCAACGGGATCACCCAGAACAACGAGCTTCATGGAAAAACACCATCTGCTCTCGCTTGGGCCACTTTCTCATTGTGTTCTTCGAGTGTTTCGCTAAACCCGAGAGAACCGTCTGTATCCGACAGAACGAAGTAGTAATAACCTGTATCTGCCGGAGCTGCAGCCGACTCGAGTGAGGAGACGCGTACCCCGGAAATAGGTGTTGGTGGCAAACGGTCGATTAGATACGTGTTATACGGTGAATCAATCTCTAAGTGACTCAAAAGAACTCGGTCTGGCGTACTCCCTAAGGCATATACCACGGTAACATCCAATTGCAGTCGTTGACCGATCACCAGACGGTTATAGATAGTGCTAGAAACATTTGCACGATCTTTCTCCAGCATCGCTTCCTTCTCTATCAAAGAAGCAATGATCAAACCGTCATACGGGGTCAGATCGAGTTCTGCCAATTGACTCCAATCGAGCCTCGACACTCTGGCAGCTAGTGTGTCAGCCATTCGTTGAAGAATAAGGCCCGGCGTTGCTTCGATCGTAAACTCATAAGTATCGGGCGCGAGCAGCCCTTCCCACGCCGCAAGTAAACCTAGAGTGTCGGGAAGGTCGCTGGGTAGATAAATCGAATTCACCTCCCCCTTAAGAAGCGCTGACTCAAAGTCCCCAACGCTAAAACCTGTTTCCTCTGCGAGAGATTCCAACATCTCTTCGATCCTGAGACCCTCGATCACTGTGAGCCGAAAGGTTTCGAGTATCGGGGGGCCTGAAACGAGCTGATCGATGAGATCCTCGTGAGACGAACCCGTCATCATTTCATAACTTCCCGCCTGAAGTCGTCCTGCCGATCCAGCTTTACGAACGTCGTTCTCGAAAGCACCTCCATCAGCAATAACGTTCTCGTCGACCAGAATTTCAGCGATACGCCTAGCAGTTGACCCCGCAGGTATCTCAACAGTGACCTCGAGTCCGGCAATTAGTTCAGGGGCTACGTCAACGGTTCCGACTCGTTCGGCGAGATTACGAGCCAATCCATAGCCAAATACTGCAATAGCTACAATCGAAAAAAGAACAAAAACAACTCGGCTCATCGTGATCCACCACGGTCGATACGCCGGCTCCTCGGGGAGTTTCTCCTCGATGACATATTCAACGACCCGACGATCACTCATAACGTTCCTCGTTCAACGCATCCAAGTACCCCTGAAGCATGAACGCCGCAGCCACCTTGTCGCGAATGTCTCGGCGTCGTTCACGTCGCATACCCGATTCCAACAATGCTTTCTCTGCTTGCACGGTGGTAAAACGCTCATCCCAGTAAATGAGGTTCCTTCCCAATGGTCGGATAATCTCTTCGCCGAATCGACGTGCTTCCGCTGCTGCCTTTCCTTCATCTCCCGTCAAAGACACTGGTAGCCCAACAACGATGCAGTCAATTTCCAACTCGTCGCATAGGGAGGCAATGCGCTCGGCGACATCCTCTTTCTGTTGATCAATCACTACATGAGGAGTTGCTACGCGGTGGCCTGGATCGGATAGGGCTACGCCGATCCTCCGCTCACCAGGATCGAGTCCAAGAACACGACCCAGTTCACACCTCCAAAAGCGCGGCTCTAGCCTTCGTACGGACTTCCTCTAGAGCATCACGAAGACGATCCCCTAGTGGCCCTCCAGCTTGAGCCATTGCCGGATCCTTGCTTCCGCCACCTCCAAGCAAACGAGCAGCAGATGCAATCAAGTCCCCAGCAGATATGCCGGCCTTTACTAATTCTGGAGAGACAAACACCACCAAAGCACCTTTACCGTCGTGCGTGGAGCCGAAGACGCCGATCCCAGACCCAAGCCGCGATCGCACGTGAAGCGCCAGCGCTCGCAATGCATCAGATGGAAGCTCATGTTGCGCTTCCACAACGAGGGCGTGACCCGCATGATTTTCAGTTCGGTCGAGAATTCCTTCAGTAGCGTCCGACCTCTCCTTCGATTCGAATCTCGCGATTCTTTCTTCATAAGTAGCAATACGGTCCTGAAGTTGCCCTATCGCATCATTCAACTGCCCAGGTTGAGCGCGAAGTTTCTCAAGCGCAGAATCCATCTGGGTGCGAAATCCCATCAAGCGCTCGTAAGCAGCAAGGCCGGTTAGTGCCTCCACTCTCCTCGTGTTAGCCGCGACCGATACTTCCGATACCAGCACTAGGGGCCCAATCTGCCCAGCGCTAGAAACATGAGTACCTCCGCAGAATTCTGTCGAAAAGTCCCCCACTTTGACCACACGAACCCGATCTCCATACTTATCCCCAAAAAACGCTAGAGCCCCCATTCGCTCTGCTTCTTCCTTCGAGGTATCTAACGTCGACACTCCAACGTTCTTGATTATTCGGGAGTTAACCTCCCGTTCTATGTCAAGGAGCTCTTTCGGATCTGTCGATGTGTGATGGCTGAAGTCGAACCGAAGTCGATCGTCGGCAACTAGAGACCCGGCCTGTTGGACATGATCTCCTACCACCTCTCGGAGACCCCAGTGAAGTATGTGTGTACCAGTGTGATTCTTACGTATACGTTCACGGCGATCCCCATCGATAGCCAGTTTCGCGTCTTGACCAATCTGAATGTATCCCGCCTTCACTATTCCACGATGGCCATGTATGCCGGGAACTGAATATTGCGTATCTCCAATCTGAACTGTTCCTGTCTCCGATGCCACAACTCCACTGTCACCAATCTGACCACCTGACTCTGCGTAAAAAGGAGTCCGGTTTAGAAACAGCTCAATCTCTTGCCCAGCGTCAGCTCGATCCACCATCTCGCCTTCTCTCAGAATCGCGAGAACTTGACCCGAACCTTCGTCATGTTGATATCCAATAAATTCAGTACTGTCTACACCGGATAGAAGGGATCGATACGCGTCCGCTGTCTTTGCTTCTTTCCCACCCTTGTAATGCTGCCTAGCGCGCTTACGCTGCGCTGTCATCATTTGCTCAAACTCCTTGCTATCAAGATTGATCCCCCGTTCAGCGAGAATCTCCTCCGTGAGTTCTCGAGGGAAACCGTAAGTATCATGGAGTTTGAACGCTGCGGCGCCTGGAAAAACAGCGCCAGGACTAAGTCGACTGAGTTCCTCTTCAAGCAATTGGTGACCTGACGCTAGCGTTCTCCTGAACCGCACTTCCTCTCGCTCGGCCATCTCTGTGACTGCGTCGCGTTTAGCCAAAAGATCCGGATAGGCCTCTCCCATCACCTCTATCGTTCGATCGATGAGCTTCGACATTACAAGCGATTCTGCGCCCAATAGCGAGGCGTGTCTGATCACGCGTCGCAGTAGCCTCCTTAGAACGTATCCTCTCCCCTCGTTCGAAGGAACCACACTATCTGCAAGGAGAAAAGTGACGGCCCGTCCATGATCAGCCATGATCCGGATGCCGACATCCGTCCGTTCCGAATGTCCGAAAGATACGCCTGTAGCCTCTTCTGCTGAGGCCACAATCGGGCGAACCGAGTCAATATCAAAGTTCGAATTGACATTCTGGAGAACGCTCGCAATACGCTCTAGCCCTGCTCCCGTATCTATGTTCTTAGCGGGTAGATCTCCGACCACACGATAAGGTTTGTCCTGAATATTCTGCATGAAAACGAGGTTCCAGATCTCCATAAAACGCTCCTCGTCTACAACGGGGCCTCCGTCTGGACCGTACCCTTCACCTCTGTCATAAAAGATTTCTGACGCGGGCCCGCACGGACCGGGAACGCCCATATGCCAGAAGTTATCTTCGCCGCGACGCTGCAGTCGATCAGGATGGATTCCGACATGATCAATCCATATCTCAGCCGCTTCGTCGTCGGAAAGATGCACGGTGAACCACAGCCGTTCAGGGTCTAAGCCGAACCCTTCAGTAACTAGCTCATAAGCCCACGGGATTGCTTGTTCTTTGAAATAATCGCCAAAGCTAAAGTTCCCCAGCATCTCGAAAAAAGTGAGATGCCGAGATGTAGTTCCTACGATGTCTATGTCACTCGTTCGTGCACACTTCTGCACAGTGGCTGCTCTCAAGTGCGGGGCAGGCTCTTCCCCAAGCATGTAGGGTTTGAAGGGAACCATTCCTGCACTGGTCAATAGCAATGTCGGATCGACGGGAATTAGCGAAGCCGAGGGCACAATGACATGAGCGCGCTCCTTGAAGAAGTCTAAGAATACGTTGCGGATCTGGTTTGAATCCATCAGTCGTTGAGGTTAGCGAGAGACTTCCGGTGTATCGGCAGAGTCGATAGGATCCGTGATCTCACAGCAGGCAGAAACTAAGTCAATTCGTTGAACCTCTTGTGAAGAACCCGAAAGAAGATCCTTGAGCTGGACAGTTCCCGCCTCCATCTCTTCGGGTCCCACAATGACCGCTACCCGATGACCCTTCCGGTTCGCATATCTGAGCTGAGCACGCAATCTTCTAGCATCAGGGTAAAGCTCAACGTCGACACCAGCTCTACGTAACTCGGCAGCAATCTCCAAAGATGTCACTGCCCGCTCATCATCAAAAATTGTGACCAATACTTCGGCTGGCACACTGCGTTTTTCGATCATTCCCAGTTCTGTCATCGCCACAAGTAGACGATCAACACCTAACGAAGCTCCTACGCCCGGTAGTTCCTCCTTCGAATACACAGCCGCAAGATTGTCGTATCGTCCCCCAGAACAGCAACTACCGATCTCAGGTAAATCATCTAAGAACGTCTCGTAAACCACGCCGGTGTAGTAGTCGAGCCCACGAGCAATAGAAGGATCCAACTGAAACTTCGAAGTATCGGCGCCTGCAGCTTTTATTCCTTTGAACAGCGCTGAGAGATCGTCGATCCCATCCTGTCCTTCGTCGCTGCCTTGAACTATATCTTCCATCTCAATCAACAATTCTTCATTGGATCCGTTGACCTGAAGAAACCTCAAGATCTTCTCAGCTTGAGCCGATGTAGCGCCACAAGAAAATTCGAGTTCCTCTTGGACTGCGCTTGGCCCTGCCTTTCTGATCTTGTCAATCGCTCGAAGTACAGCGATCGAATCCGTTTCGAGTCCGATTCTTTCTAGAAGCCCAGCCAAGACACGCCGATCGTTAATCCGGATCGTGAACCGCTCAAATCCAAATGCGTTGAAAAGATCGTGGATGACGAGAACAGTCTCAATATCTGCAAGGACCGAAGACGTACCGATTGTATCGAAATCACACTGAACAAATTCCCTGTAGCGACCGCGTTGTGTGTTCTCGCCGCGCCAAACAGGTCCCACGTGATACCGCTTAAACGGCATACCCAGCGTTCCTAGATGTTGAGCGACAAAACGAGCTAACGGCACAGTCAAGTCGAATCGAAGTGCAACATCCCTTCCCCCGGGATCGTTAAATCTGTAGAGCTGCTTGTCACTCTCCACGCCACCTTTCCTCAGAAGGATCTCAGAGTGTTCCAGCGCCGGGGTCTCGATTGGGGCAAATCCATAGGATCTATAGACCGCTTTCGCTATATCGATGAGACGCTCACGCGGCAACATCATTTCTGGGATGAAGTCTCGAAAGCCTTTGAGAGTACGTGGGGTAATGCGCTCAACCATGATGTTGATCAAGAAGGTAGTAGCTCATATCCGGTGTGGCGTGTCCGATTTTCAGTCTCTCTCCATTCCGGCAGCAGAAATCCGTTTCGAAGCGATATCGAGTAGATCGGCGACAGCTTGGGCAGCTCCACGGAACAGACTCATTGGAGTCATCTGTTCGCGAGCTCGACGGAGTCTCGCTGCTACGTAAGCGAACAGCCCGAACGATGCAGCCGCCCCCAAGATAAACCAGCGAATTCGGAGGAACATGGAAGCTCACCCTAGTGATCAGATTACCCGTCCTGCCGATTCCCAGAACCGGCTTTCCCGAGAATTCTGTCGATCTCAACCAATCTCATTGCCAACTCCGTCTCAGAACCACTCGACACTGGACGATAAAGAATCGTATCGGTCATTCCATCTGGTAGATACTGCTGAGCGATGATTCGCTTTTTGGAATCGTGCGGATAGGAATATCCCATTCCATCACCAAACCCTTTTTGCCCTTCGTGGACTGCCGAGCGTAAATGTGACGGAACCTGCGCTCCCGGAGATGCCTCTATGGCATTCCGTGTCCGGCCGACAGCATCTTTCATAGAGTTGGATTTTGGAGACAATGCCAAATAAACAGCAGCTTGCGACAACGCGTAAGTGGCTTCCGGAAGGCCTACTACCTCTAAGGCACGGAACGCGTCGATCGATACGCGAAGAGCAAAATAATCCGCTAGCCCCACATCTTCTGACGCGAGTACGATCATCCGACGAGCTACGAATTTAGGATCCTCACCTGCCTCCAACATGGTGTGCAACCAATACAATGCCGCATCAGGATCAGATCCACGTAGGCTCTTTATGAAGGCCGAAATCACGTCATAATGACGATCAGAGGATTTGTCATATCGAATGACGCGGTGTTGCAAGGCTTCAGCAACATCGTCAAGCTCCACGGTCTCCCGATCGCCAACTGTGGCAATCCTGCTAGCCAACTCAAGCGCGTTGTAAGCAAGGCGGGCATCTCCGCCAACACGGTTTGCAAGAATCTCTGATGCTTCTCGATCGATGGAAGAAACGCCCGGCCCACGCATTCGGTCAGCCACTGCACGATTCACTAGCAACTCTATATCCTCGGGATTTAGCGGTTCTGTACGGAAAATAGTGACCCTACTGATCAACGGAGAGTTGACCTCAAAAAACGGATTTTCGGTGGTAGCGCCGACAAGTACTACTAGGCCTTCTTCCACGCCGGGCAAAAGGGCATCTTGCTGCGCCTTGGTGAAACGATGGATCTCATCTAAGAAAAGAACCGTCCGATTCAATCCGTCTTCGATGCGTTGAGCTGCTCCAGAGAGGACGGAACGTACATCCTTTACACCCGCTGAAGTCGCAGATAGCTGCTCGAAACGAGAATTACCCGCACTGGCAACAAGTCTTGCCAACGTCGTCTTCCCAGTCCCGGGAGGGCCCCACAAAATCATGGATGTTGGCTCTCCAGACTCCACTATGGCGCGGAACGCAGCATCACGGCTAGTGAGATGATCTTGTCCGACAACCTGCTCCAGGCTCTCCGGTCGCATTCTGGCCGCGAGCGGCGCAACTGCTCTTAATCGACTAGCGCGTTGCTGTGAAAATAAGTCATGCTTGCTGTCTGTCACGGGGAGATAGTAAGCAGCGATTTCAGCTTGGTTCGTCCTCCCATGCTTTACGCACTTCTGGATCCAACTCAATTCCGAGTTCTTTCAGTTGAAGATCCGCTACACGAGCTGGTGATCCAGTAAGGGGATCAGCGCCAGATTGAGTCTTTGGAAAAGGAATAACCTCTCGGATATTCGGCTCTTCTTGAAGAATCGAGATCAGCCGGTCCATTCCGATCGCGATTCCAGCGTGAGGCGGAGTTCCATATTTGAGCGCTTCCAAGAACCAACCAAATCGTGTATACGCTTCTTCAGGAGCAATACCCAATATCTCGAATATTTCAGCCTGAATTTCCGGATCATGGATTCTTACGCTTCCCGAGCCGAGTTCCGACCCGTTTAGAACAAGATCATACGATCGAGATAGTGCAGTTTCGGGATGAGAACGTAACTCCTCAATGTCTACAGGAGCCGTGAACGGATGATGCGCCGGCACCAAATCGCCTTCATCGGTTGTCTCAAAAACTGGAAAGTCGACAACAAACAGAAAAGAGAGCTCTTGATGACCTTTAGGAATTCCAAGATCCAGTCGCAATTGCCCAAGCACCGACTCAACAAGCTTCTGAGGGCCAGCGACGATCAATAACAGATCATTTGGATTTGCTTCAAGTGCGCTGACCATCGCTGTCTGCTCTTCTTCGGAAAGGTGCTTCGTTACCGGTGAGCGCAACGAACCGTCGTCCTGAACAACAACCCATACGAGTCCTTTCGCCCCCAGTTCGTGAGCGCGATCGATGAGTGCATCCAGGGCGGACCTTCTCAAATTCATCGCTCCTGCGTTAATTCCACGTACCGCGCCTCCTGCCGAAAGAACACCGGCGAACGCTCGAAAATCTGTGCCAGCAAACAATTGAGAAAGGTCTCGAATTTCCATTCCGAAGCGAGCATCCGGCTTATCACTTCCGTAACGCTCCAAAGCATCCGCGTAAGAAATCCTAGGAAATGGAGTGGTTAGTTCGATGCCTCGAACGTCGCGAACTACAGCAGTAATGATTTTCTCAACAGCCTCCAAGACATCATTCTGCGTCCAGAATGCGCCTTCTATATCAAGTTGAGTAAATTCGAGCTGTCGATCTGATCGGAAATCTTCGTCGCGATAACAACGTGCGATCTGGTAGTAGCGCTCGACCCCTCCGATCATCAGTAGTTGCTTGAAAAGTTGTGGAGACTGCGGGAGCGCGTAGAAGGTTCCTGGACGTAATCGACTAGGGACAAGCATGTCTCGCGCTCCCTCAGGAGTTGATGAGATCAACGTGGGAGTCTCTACTTCGAGAAATCCCATCCCTTCTAGCGTGTGTCTCATTGCTCGGGCGGTCAAAGCTCGAGCTTGTAAGTTCCTCTGCATACGCTCAGTCCTGAGATCCAGATAGCGATGTTCCAGTCGGCGAATCTCTTCGGTGTCAGATCGATCGTTTAGCTGGAACGGCAGAGGTGCAGATGAACCCAATATCATTAGCGACTCAGCGACAACCTCAATTTCTCCGGTAATGACATTTGGGTTCCGCGTTCCTTCTGGCCGCTCGCGGATCGTTCCAGTCACTGTTATGCAGTATTCGAGTCTTAGTTCGCTGATCGTTTGCTCATCGTTGGGGTAACTATCCGGATTGAATACGACCTGGATCAGACCGCTAGCGTCTCGCAAATCAACGAAGACCACGCCTCCATGATCCCTACGTCGATCGATCCAACCAGCGAGTTGGACTATGCGACCAACATCGGCAATACGTAATGCCCCCGCGTTATCCGATCGATATTGCTCAGTGGACATGTTCTGTTATCCCTCCACAGCTGGTCACTGGACGGAGGACAACGCCCACTCAGCGACTACTGAACTCCTGAAGGAACGGATTGACCTGCCGTTCCCTGTTCAGGGTAGTAGCCGGCCCGTGTCCGGGAAATACTCGCGTCTCCCCCGGTAGCGGCAGTACTTTGTCGCGCATCGACGCCATCAAGGTGTCGTAGTCTCCTCCCAACAGATCCGTACGTCCAATAGCCCCCGAGAAAAGCTGGTCACCGGAAAACAAAACTTCCTCTTCCTTCAGGAAAAAACAGCAATGACCAGGAGTATGCCCTGGAGTGTGAATTACGTCGACAGTGAGACCAGCGAGCTCTAGCGACATCCCATCGACAAGTTCTTCGTATTCCGGTGGCTGCATGAAATCGTTGTTGTCCCCCTCCGAAAGAGTCGCGCCAAACAACTGCCGGATCTGCTCACTTGGGTGCAACGTCAGGAAGTCATCGTCCGGATGCACATACGCGCTGACCCCCGACTGCCCTACAAATCCTCCAGCGCCACCAGAGTGATCAACGTGACCATGGGTCAAAAGAAGTCCTACCGGAGTCAAATTGTGTTCTGCTAGAAGCTCTCCTATGGCCGTAGGTTCTGGCGGTGCATCTATCACAATGGCCAATCCTCCCGGTTCGGAAGCAGCCACGTAGCAATTGGTGGAGGCCAACCACAGCTCACTGCTCTCGATGATAAGGCTCATGATTTCGAACTTCTCCGATCAGTCTTTTGTCTGTGGCACCAGGCGATAAGCGTCAAAGACACCATCGACCTCACGCAAATCAGCTAATACATGTTCCAAGAGCTGGGGATCGGGAAGCTCTACCTCGTATCGAAGTTTCGCAACGCGGTCTCGTCCTGTGGCAGAAGACGAAGCATGGATATTGGCCCCGAGATCTGACAGTGATGCAGTCACATCGCGCAGTAAGCGTGGCCGATCCAGAGATTCAACCTGGATCCATACAAAAAACGTTCCTTTTTGTTTCTGTGACCAATTAACGTCGATCATTCTCTCGCGACGTTTCCGCAACAAACCAATGTTGGAACAATCTGATCGGTGCACAGATACACCTCTACCTACAGTTACGAACCCAGTTATGTCATCACCCGGCACTGGATTACAGCACCGAGCTATCCGAGAAAGAAGATCGTCCATCCCTTCGACGATCACACTGCGAGACGGCCGATGATGGGACGTAACCACCGCCGGCAGCAATGGATCCTCAAATTCTTCTATTTCGGGAGAAAGCGATCGCTCCAGCCGCCCAGCCACCACACCCGCCCCAATACGACCATCTCCAACCGCTACCAATAATGCTTCCAGATCGGAAAACCCTAAGCCTTCAGAAACTTCTAAGAGGGTTCTCTCCCTGCTAGAAATCGACCCTAGTCCTTCCTTGCGAAGGATCTTCCGTAACAATTCCTTTCCTGCTTGGTATGCCTCTTCGCGCCTCGCTCTCGAAAACCACCGACGAATCTTGGCCGATGCATGGGATGATTGGACAAAGTCAAGCCAATCTCTACTCGGCCTAGCGTTTTGCGAATTGGATGTGACGATCTCGACAATGTCCCCTGAGTCAAGGATTGTGTTAAGTGGGATCAATCTCCCATCAACCTTCGCCCCAACACAGCGATGCCCTACGTCGGTGTGGATCCGATATGCAAAATCAACGGGGGTCGATCCTGATGGAAGCGTGATCACATCACCTCGAGGGGTCAAAACGTAGAGTTCATCTTGCAAATCGACAAGTGCCGTTTTGAGATTTTCTACAAACTCCTCTGGATCCTCTGCGACCTCTTCCAAAGAGAGCCCTTTCATCAGAGAAGCATCGTTCAAATCGCTTTCGTCTGACTTGTAAGCCCAGTGCGCCGCAATCCCTCTCTCTGCGAACTTGTGCATCCCGTACGTTCGGATTTGCATCTCCATGGGTTTGCCATCCGGGCCAAGAACCGTCGTGTGGAGACTCTGGTATCCGTTGAGCTTCGGCGTCGCAATGTAATCCTTAAAACGTCCCTGAATAGGAGGGAAAGAACTGTGAACAACCCCAAGGACCGCATAGCAGTCTCGAATCTCGGGAACCAGGATACGAATACCGATGAGGTCGTGAATTTCCTCAAAAGCTGAGCCCGAGGCAACCATCTTTCTATAGATCGAGTACACATGCTTCGGACGCCCCGATACCACAGCATCGATATCAGCCTCGCTGAGCGACGCGTTGATCTCCATTTGTGCTTTCTCGAGAATCGTATCCCGCTCTGGAGAACGTTTACGTAGTAGCTCTTGTAATTCAGCATTCCTTTTCGGATAGAGGAGAGCGAAACATCGATCTTCCATCTCGTGTTTTATCTCTTGAACGCCGAAACGATGCGCTAACGGTGCATAGACTTCTAACGTCTCACGCGCCACACGCTCCTGTTTCTCGGCGGGCAAGGGATCTAACGTTCGAATATTGTGCAAACGGTCTACAAGTTTGATAAGCAACACACGGTCGTCCTTGGCAATCGCGATCGCCATCTTGCGAATCGTGGCAGCTTGCTGAGCTTTTTTGGTTGAAAATTTGACACGATCCAACTTCGTGACTCCATCGACCAGATCCGCAACCTCTTGACCAAACGCTTCCTCGACTCCAGAAAGTGTGAGGTCTGTATCTTCGATGACATCGTGTAAGAGCGCACCGATAAGCGTATCTCGATCCTGCTCGAAGTTGGCCAGTATCTCAGCCACTATCAATGGATGGGTTATGTAGTCATCCCCCGTTTGTCTCATCTGGCCTTCGTGAGCTCCTCTAGCCATCACAAAGGCTTTTTCCAGGAGCTTCATATCGTCATCGGGGTGATGCCTTTGGAAGGAGTCCCCGAGCGCGGAAAATATATCCTCAGCGCTACGACCCCTTGAAATTACGTCAGTCGGTTCCATATTGGAGCACCGAATGCACGTTAGTCCCCCCGAGGCGGTCGCGACCCTGTAGAAAATTCAATTCGATAAACACGCTGATCCCCACCACTTCTGCGCCAAGTGTATTGATCAGATGCACCGACGCTGCTCCAGTACCTCCGGTAGCAAGCACATCATCAACGATTAGAACTCGATCCTCGGGTTGAATTGAGTCACTGTGAATCTCGATACGATCAGAACCGTATTCGAGTTCGTAATCTTGATGGGTCACATGATGAGGAAGT
>CAJWGC010000016.1 GCA_913031525.1 uncultured Acidimicrobiia bacterium
CAGTGGCATCTACCCAGGTTGCGTTAGGAAGAGCTGCTGTCATGTCGTTGTAGTCAGCGACGGCGGTGATATCGGCGAGGCCTACTACTCCGATAGTTCCTGAGGACAGGCCATGATCGCTGAGTATCGAACCGATTTCGGATCCCGCATTCGCAGGCATGCGGTAGTCGGATAGCCACCCAGGGAGCATGGCGTATCCAAGGCCCCAAAGTGGATCAACTATGAAAGTGGCTTCTCCGCTCGCCGGCAATACAACAAAACCTCTTCCTGCCCATTGGAAAATGTCACTTACGTATTGCACGCGCCCGCGAACGAACTCGTCGCCTCTGCTGCAGATGACGAAAGCGTCCATTCCATTTGCAGCCATTGCTTCTCGCAAAACGGTATACCTACGTTCCCGTTCTGTGTCGGAAGTAATGTGGCTGACGGTTCCCTGTGACACGCGTTCCTCCTCTATCGAATCCTGCTTGTTGCATTCCAAAGATTGCGATTTCCGCTCTCAGGCTCGAGCCTAGATCTCGTTTGCGGTTATTGACAATTCCGATCTAGGTTACTCGGAGTCTTCGGCCGATAGTGCGCGAATAGATCTGACCTGGAGATCCGTTTTCGTATCTGAGGCGCGGGATGACCCTATGTGCCACACTGGCCCCAGTATGGCTTGGGTAGCAGATCTTCTCACGGCAAGTCGAGTAATCCTCGCTCTAGTAGTCGGCATCGCCGTATCTGTGGATTCGTGGGGCGTAGCAATCATTGTTTTGTTGGTTGCTTGGTCGACTGATCTATTGGATGGCATTATTGCTAGGGCGTCGAGTGGGGAGACGCGTCTCGGTGATTGGGATTTCCGCGTCGATGTAACTTTAGGAATCGCGATACTCATCGGTTTGTCTGTATCAGGCCGCGGTCCGTTGTTGCTTGTTGCTGCATTGATTGTCTTGTTAGCCGGATGGACTTGGGTTACAGGAAATCCAGCTCCGGCCATGTTGATGATGGCTGTGGCCTACGGATGGTTTTTGCCCGTCTTGTTTCTCGATAAGCCGACGTACTGGTGGCTGCCCTTTGTCGCGATCCCAATCATCCTCAGTCTTGATTGGCGGCGATTCTTTACAATAATTCTTCCGGCTTTTTTCAAAGGCCTTGCCCGTCTTAGCGCGGAAGAGAGTGCTGATTCCGTTCCTGTACTTGACGAATGGGCCTGAGTTTCTCGTTCTCATCCGAGTTTTTCGACGCATCGTGATGGAGTGAAATGCGGTACAACACAAGGCGCAGATTGGAGGAACTTTCCTCTATGGTCGGGAACTGGGTTTTCCCTCACGGGCAGCAAAGCCCTCAACGAGGAACTCGCTTGCATAGTTAGTCAGTACTGCTGCAGCGATTGGCGCGATGATTGCCGCATATGGAATCTGCATCGGGCTGTCACCTGTCTCAAGAACTGGAACGCACAGGGCAACGATCGTCGCTGACAGCCAAATACCACCTACAACGATAGTGATCCACATCCACGCTGAGTCCTGCCCCCATCCTTTTTCTGTTGGACGTCTAAACACTGTGGCTCTGAGGACAGATACCGTCGCGATAATGCCCCAAATCCAGTTGACGAAAGCCGCAACGGAAATGTGATTGCGGTCGGTTCCTACCACAAGATCAGAGCTGGCTACGCTCATGGTCACCACCGCGATCCAGACCAGCAATATCGTGGCCAAGACCCATTTTATCTGGCCTTCCATCGACGTTTCTCCCTTATCGAGTGTTGTGTAGCTGGACAATACGCTGGGTCGGACGAGGATTCATCTTTCCTTTTCTTGATGCGGGGAGTAGATCTGCCAGAGTGAATTTTGTTTAACACTCAGTCTTTAATCAAGATTATATGGTTGCGATTAGAAACTGACTTTTTCTAAAATGCCGCGAGCATGACCACGGGGGCACATATCGAGTCACGATGCTCGATTCAGCAAACGCTTGATCTGGTTGGAGATCGATGGACACTGCTTATTTTGCGTGACATTTTCCGTGGTGTCCGTCGTTTCAGCCAGCTACAAGATGACTTAGGTATTGCACGAAATTTGCTCGCCGACCGCTTGAGCAAATTGGTCAACGCTGAGATCTTGACCAAGGTGATCTATCACGACCGTCCGGTTCGCTATGAATACTGTCTAACGCTGAAAGGACAGGCTCTTTCACCCAGTTTGGTTGCCCTGATGCACTGGGGCGACCAATGGTGTAGCAATGGTGAGGCACCGACACTCTTAGTTCATGCTTATTGCGGTACACCACTCGAGCAAGTCACGCGGTGTCCACGGTGTGATTTTGGAGTAGAACCCGCTGAAATCCGGAGTCGACCTGGGCCCGGTACGTTTCGTAATCAGGAAGCCATATGAACGTCGCATCTTCGCGAGATGCTGACATGGTTAGTGATTTATTAGCGACTCCGTTTGACGAACTGGCTGCTGCCGCTGCTGCAATACGGGACGACGCTTTCGGGACAAGGATCACCTATTCACCGAAGGTTTTTATACCGCTTACGATGCTATGTCGAGATAAGTGCGGATATTGCACGTTTGCTCAGCCTCCTGCACGGCTCAATCAGCCTTACCTTGAGCCTAAGGATGTTTTGGCCATCGCGCGGCGTGGTGCGGAAACGGGCTGCCATGAGGCCCTGTTTACTCTTGGAGAGCGCCCTGAACTGCGCTATCCAGCGGCTGCAAATTGGCTCCGAGAACGTGGTTACGATTCGACGGTCGACTACCTCGTCGCTATGTGCCAGCTGGTTCGTGAGGAGACTGGGTTGCTTCCTCATGCCAATGCTGGTGCTCTTCATCGAGAGGAACTTGCCGTTCTTCGCGAAGTTTCGCCCAGCCAAGGAATGATGATCGAGTCACTTAACGCGGGTCTCGCGTGCCATCGAGGCGCGCCTGATAAGACTCCTGAACGACGTCTAGCAACTCTCGATTTTGCGGGTGAACTAAAGATTCCGTTTACCACTGGAATCCTTGTGGGGATTGGCGAGTCGGTGACAGATCGCATCGAGGCTCTCCAGGCTATTGCTGCGATCCACCGCCGGCATGGACACGTGCAAGAGGTAATTGTCCAAAACTTTCTTCCCAAAATCGGAACAGCCATGCATAAGACTCCTCCTTGTACTCCGGATGAATACTTTCAAGCTCTCGCGATAGCTCGACTGATCTTGCCCATGGACATCCATTTGCAAGCTCCCCCAAATCTCAGCGAAGATTTCGGTCGCTTGCTTGAGGTCGGCATTGATGACTGGGGAGGCGTGAGTCCGGTTACTGCTGATTACGTCAATCCGGAGCGTCCCTGGCCCGCTCTCGAGCTTCTGCGCGAGGTGACTGAGTCTGCAGGTTTCGTGCTTGCTCCACGACTCACGGTATATCCGGAGTTTGTCCAGCGCCCTGCTGAATGGATTGATAAGGCGAACCGATTTCCAGTGCAGGATCGCAGTGATGCTGAAGGACTTGGCCGTGACGATCCGGGATCCCAAATGCCTGAGAGGACGATGGAGAACAAGGATGCTGGTTCCGGCGCAGATGTTCTCGTAGCTGACGACAATTCGACTCAATGGTACGCGGGTGGTGCTGGTCATTCACCGGTCATGCTTGTGCCTAGTGCCCCATTAGCGAGTGGAGCTGTACGAGATGTACTGGATGGTGTTCTAGCTGGCCATGAGGTATGTCGTGACGAGATCCGCACACTTTTCGGCGCGCGTGGCGCTGAGGTGCCGGCGGTGGCCGAAGTAGCAGACCAGCTCCGACACGAGGCGGTGGGAGATACAGTTACTTGGGTCCACAATCGGAACATCAACTACACCAACGTTTGTACGTTCCGCTGTCGATTCTGTGGATTTTCGAAGGGTCCTCTATCGCTCAACCTACGTGGCAAGCCCTACATGTTGACATTGGAGGATATCCAGAAGCGCGTGATTGAAGCCGCAGAGCTTGGCGCTACAGAGGTCACCTTGCAAGGCGGCATCCATCCAAGTTTCGATGGCAACTATTACATCGATGTATGTCGAGCGATTCAGGATGTTGTTCCCGACATGCATCTCCACGGTTTTACTGCACTGGAAGTGATTGAAGGAGCTAGGCGGCTCGGGGAGTCACTTGTTGATTATCTGGTGCAGCTCAAAGATGCTGGCTTAAAGTCCCTACCCGGAACCGCTGCCGAGATACTTGACGACGACATTCGCGCCGTTCTGTGTCCTGACAAGATCACTACCGACGAGTGGATCGAGTGTCATGAGGCAGCGCACACAGTGGGTCTCCACTCGAACATCACAATCATGTTCGGTTCGGTCGAGTATCCCGAACATTGGGCGAACCACATGATACGAACCCGGGATTTGCAAAAACGCACCGGTGGATTCACCGAGTGGGTGCCGCTGCCGTTCGTACATATGGCGAGCCCGATCTATCTACAACGTCAAGCCCGTCGTGGTCCGACGTTTCGCGAGACACTATTGATGCATGCGGTAGGCCGTATTGTTTACCGTGGTCTTATCGATAACGTACAGGTGTCATGGGTCAAAATCGGTTCGGAGGGAGTCCGGCAGATCCTGCGTTCTGGAGCGAACGATCTTGGCGGTACGCTTATGGACGAGAACATCTCGCGCGCTGCAGGTGCCCAACACGGACAAGGAATGGTGGAGAGAGATTTCCGCAATATGGTGGAACCGCTTGGTCGGATTCTTCGCCAGCGCACCACTGAATATGGGATCGCGAACGGTGCGCCTGTAGTCGCGAGTCGCCTTACCCTGACGGCTGACAATCCCACAGACAGAAAATTAATACCGCTTTCTGCACTAGGTGATTCTGTTTAACGTCCATTAGTCGTTCTCCACATTGCTCATAATCTCGAGTTCGGCAGAATTTATCGATGTCCGGTTCAAGGATCATCGAGGTCGCAGAGAGCTCCATTTTTTTCTTTGGATCGTCGAATGGTCAGCGCCGCTATTGAAGCGGCCATCAACACCACTGCAGCAGCTACGAATGTTTCGGACAGTGATGAGACGGTGAGTTCAGCTTGCGCGTTTCCTAGTGCTTTTCCATATCCGGGGTCGTTTAAAGGAGGAAGCACAAGCTTCTCTCTCAGTTCGTTATACCTGTGCAATCCCCAAGCTGTGAGAGAGCTCAGACCAACGCTCAGTCCTACCATCCGAAGAGTTAGCAGGACGCTCGCCGCGGCGCCACGACGATTCGGATGGGCGATATCCACAACTGCGGCACTGATTGGTGCGATGACCAGGCCGAAACCTGAGCCGAGCATGGCGAGCTGCCAGGCCATGGTTGAGAAGCCGATATTGGGGTTCCAGGAGAGACCGATAAGCAGAAAAGAGAGTGTCGCGACAGCGAGGCCAGCTAGTACCGGAGGCCGATACCAGGTTCTCTCGGTGAACCTTCCTCCGAAGTATGAGGCAGTTGCCATGGATGCCGTCAAAGCGCTGAGCGCCCAACCGGCCATCATGGACGATCGTTTGACGCTGCTTTCAATTGCATTGATGAATAGCGGAACATTCACCATGGCGATTACAAGAGTCGCGCCAATGAGAAAGTTCACTGCTATGGCGGCAATGAGATTCCGGTTTCTCAATAGGCCAAAGTCAATCAAAGGGTCATTATTCCGCCTGAACCACCAGATGAGGAAGACGGTGAGTATGCCGGCTGGCAAGTACAACCAGCGTAGGGGTTCATCTGTTGCTCCCGTCAGTCCCTCGAGACCGGAGATGCTCTGGATTTCAGCACTGCCGAGGAGAGCAAGATTCAAGGCTGCGAGAGCTCCAGTCAATGTGACGGCACCTATCCAGTCGATTCGGATTTTCTTGGGTCGTTTTTTGTCATCGGCTAGCGCCCACCATGCAGCAATGATTCCAATGATTGCCAGAGGAATATTCATATAGAACTGCCATTCCCAGGAAAGGAATCTCACGAGAAGGGCGCCGAAAAGCGGTCCCCAAACCCATCCGAACGTGTCGATGGCCCCCAGCGTCCCGAGGGATCGGGCTCTTTTTTGCTCAGCAAATACGTCTCCTACAACGGCCATACCTATTGGGAGCAGTGCTCCTCCTCCAAGTGCCGTTATCACTCGTCCGACGAGAAATGGCCCCAAGCTTGTGGCCATCGGGGTGATGATCGAGCCTATTAAGAACACCATCAGGGCTCCGATATAGACGCGACGGTATCCGAGAAGATCACACAATCTTCCCGCTAACGGCATTACCGCGACATAGGCGACGAGGTAGGCATTCACTATCCAGGCGGCATCATCTAGTCCATCGGGAAGAACGATGCCCAGATCGGCGATGATCGGCCGGAGCATGGTCGTGACGACGGTGAGGTCATCCGCTGCTACGAATATTCCAAATCCGATAACGGCTAGCACTCTTCCCGGAGAGGCGCGGGTTTTTCTCTTAGCCACTATTCGTAGTGGGTGGTGGACTGATCTCGACAGGTTTACCGTATCCGTTGAAAGCCAACTTCCAGAACGATGTAGCGCCTTCGTAGGTCGTCGAGAATTCTGCTTCTCTGACGACGCCAGTTTTCGTATCGAGCCAGAGTTCCAAGATCACTTCCTCATCTCGAACGAGCCCACCCGTTATTACTTCGATTCGGTCCGGCTCGGCTCGCCCTTTCAGGCGGTATCTTTCTTCGGTCCTGGAGTGATCTAGGCCGATCCATTCGATCTCGGTAAGTCCGCTTTCTAGCAACGGTCGCCATCCGATTGTTGGATCAAACAGCGTGATCGGGTTGAAGGCGTAACTCTCTGCACTCGACGAGAATTTTCCGGTAACGGGATCTGATAGCCAGATCTTTCCCTCGTTGGCAATGGCACCGATCTGAGTGTTGAATCCAGAAGCTTGGACCGAAACGAGAGCGTCGGCTGATGCAGGAGCTTCGAATCGTCCTTCCGCCTTTATGAAAACTATGACTTCGAGCGGGTCAATGTAAATGGGTGCTCCCGATCTTTCGATGGTGAAGGTGGCTGTTTCGACTTCTCCCATAGCTGTCGCAGCAGTCGAAAGGACAGAGTTTTGATCCGGAGGCAGAGTCAGCGGTGAGACCATAGATGGGGGGTCTTTGTCGTCGTTTGATGCACAACTGACCACCGATACCGATATGAGTAGCACTACAGCAAGTTGCTTGATGTAAGGCCGGTTGAACACATCCATAGAGTACCGATTTAGAGGGTTGCGTTTCGAAGAGAATCAGCCTTAGTGGACAGCGAAGGCGATCTTGACAGCGACGCGGTATTGGACGATTGAACCGTCGATGACTCCTGCGTTCATGCTTTGAACCTCGACTCCTGTGATGCCGCTTATGCTGTCAGCGGCCTTGGTAACCGCTTGGCGTACCGCGTCGTCGAAAGACTCATCAGAGATCCCAATCAGCTCGATAACCTTGATCGCGCCTCGCTCGATCCGTCGACTCATCCGATGCTCCTTGCTCGCCAACCGGTTCTGATATTGATGATGCAAATTATGGGATGAGGGTAGCCTCAGTCCATGGAAACCAATCTCACTTTCGCGGTCCAGGTAGGTCTGAACCGTCGCGTCGGAGGACTGCTTAGTCTTAGCTATCCGTTGGCGCTTACCGCACTTTCTCTCAGTGTCGGATTCCGCGGTAGCGCAGAGTCTTCTGAGATTGCCACTTCAGTGTTGTCGGCCGTCGTGTTTATTGTTGCTGCTCCTACATCGTGGGTGTTCGCTATCGACTTTATCGAAGCGAGCCGGATGACTGTTATATCTGTAGGTGTGTTAACTAGCTTTCCCTTATGGTTCTTAGCCGGGTTCCGACTCGCGGTTGTGACAAATATCTGGTCGCAATGGGTGTGGCGTTATGCCAGCATCTGCGGGTTGTGGACTACCACAGTGTTTTTTCTTCTTTTCGGATTGGCGAAACTATCCGGGTGAAGCTGCTCCATAGTATTTCTCCGCTTCGGAGGGGATGTAAGAGGTATCACTGAATCCGATCGTGGGAGCGAACTGCGAACCTATCTGTCATGCCGGCCACGTAGTCGATGACCTGAGTGAGGATGTCGGCATCCTTATGGAGGTAAGTGTCGGGGAGCTCGGATGGATGCATGAGAAAATGTTCGACGAGATTTCTCACGATTTTCTGGGCACGGAGGAGCGGTGGTTCCATCTCGGCTCGTAAGTACACCCGTTCGAACATGAAATCTCGTATTTCGTTCATCACTATTAACGACGTATCGTCCATTCCGATCTTGGAAGTGCACAATGATTCTTCTACGACTGCGTCGACCATCGGTCCGATCCAGGCTTGTCCGGGGGGACCGAATCGATTGATGCCCGTCTGTGGGAAGTCATGTTTTTCTAATACGCCGGCTCGCATTGCGTCCTCGGCGTCGTGGGCGAGATAAGCGATTCGGTCAGCGAACCGTACGATGCTTCCCTCAGGGGTCAACGGACCGATCGGAACTTTCCACGGATGAGCGCGGATTGAATCCAAGACTTCGCGAGTGAGGTTTATGGGTTCGAGGACCTCGAAGATTCGGGTGCTCTGTTCGGCGTGGAGCCATTCCCCATCTACAAATTCAGTTAATGCGTCCTCTCCGGCATGTCCGAATGGGGAATGTCCAACATCGTGACCCAGACAAGCGGCCTCGGTTAGAGCTTCGTTAAGCCCTAACCGGCGGGAGATGGCCCTTCCGATCTGAGTTACTTTCAAGGTATGAGTGAGTCGAGTCACATAGTGGTCTCCTTCAGGGTTCATGAATACCTGAGTTTTGTGTTTGAGTCGTCGGAACGCTTTGGAGAAAAGAATTCGATCCCGGTCCACTTCAAACGCGGTTCTGAAATGATCAGGGCTTTCCAAGTCGACTCGATTCCCCGAACCGGCAGCAAACGTGGCGCCCGGAGCGAGCTCGCGACGTTCAATCGCCTCAAAGGTTTCGCGGTCTCTGCGACGAAAAATGCTCATTTCTTATAGTCGATTAAATCAGCCACCAATTTCAGGGAATCCAAAGTAGTTGTGTCTACTCGTTGTAGATCCGTCCAGCCGTATATTCCCTCCATGATCTGTCTACCGCTGTCTGATCCGATGTAGTTCACCATCGTTATGAATAACGCGTCTTTTAGATTTTTGGGTAGATCACGACGAACCGCTACGACGTCGTTGGCGATGCGATCGCTGATATTGAAGACGATCACTTTTTCTCCGACGTCCGGGAACTGCTCGCTAACGTTCCTTCTAGCGTCGTTGAACGAAACCCCAAACGTAGCGTCACCGTTGTATACGTTGAGTACTGATGAGTCATGCGAACCGGTACCGTAGATGGAGATGTATTGATCGGTTTCCAATCCAGCGTTGTTGAGCTGGACTGTTGGTACCAGAAAACCAGATGTCGACGTTTCTGAAACAAAGGAGATTGTTCTTCCCTCGATCACAGTGATCGGAATCGGATGAGGGCATCGGAGTCCTTCTGCGTAAACCTTATCGCGATTGTTATCGTGGTCGTACCCAACTTGAAGCTGCGGCGAATCTGTTGGTCCCACTGCAATAACGTTGTTACCGGCGTCGTAGTAGAACGTGCCTGGCTCTGGATCTCCGTCACATACTTTGGGGTCGTTGGTGAAGTACTGAGTGTGATAGGTCGAATCACCATACCGAACGGACTGAGCCAATAATTCCATGTTGCCGTACTGGCGATCGGCCAAAATGAAGCTTTGCGGTCCGAAAGCGCCGATGTCCATCTCGCCTGCTCCCATTGCAACTCCTAGAGTGGGGTAGTCGGTGGTTACTGTCCCGACTACTTCGATTCCTAGTGCTTCGCTCAGTACCTGAGTAAAAACGTCGATGTTGTCCTGCAGAGTTGTGATTTCCTGGCTCGGGATGAAACCGAAAACAAGGATTTCTGGCCATCCTGATCTCGGATCGGGTGGTGCTGTCGGTGCTGTAACTTCGATCTCCGAAATAGTGGTCTCGGTCTCGAAGGAAGTGACGGTTATCGGCTTTTCATTAGTTGGTGTTTCTACTTCCACGATCGAAGTATTTGACGTAGTTGTTGATGATGCGGTGGACCGGGTGTCACTATCGCCACAAGATGACAGGATGATTACACAGGCGAATCCCACCACCGCCGATTTACGAAATGTCATAGATACTGATGATCTCCACTTGAGAGCGATTTCTAATCTCGCGTCTTGATGTGAGGCTAACTCTCGCCCATCCAGTGTTCCATCTGGCGAATGTCCGAATTTTCTCGAGGTTACGTTTCTAGGAAAAATTAGATTTTTTAAGTCGTTTGTCAACTTCTCGGACTCATTTGTTAGAAAATGAAATTAGTCACCCCTCGTAAAGGTATGTTCCATTCTTGCGATCGTATCGAGAGATTGTTCGGTGGCTATGTCTGCTTCGGACAGGGCCGTCCATCCTGTAGCTTGCGCTAGGGCCGACTGGCCTGGGAACGTTCCTGCGTAGAAGATGAATTCTTTGATCAGGGAGTCTTTGAGGGTTTGAGGGAGGTCATCCCTAATGGCCATCACAGCATTGCCAATCCTCGGTGTGATATTGAAAACGATGGTTTTTGAGCCAATGTCTGAATGATTCCCTTGTACGAAATTACGAGCATCGTCGAAGGAGACACCGATATCGGCGATGCCATCGTAAACAGCGGTGACGACGGCGTCGTGGCTACCTAAGAAGATTGAATCGTATTGTTCTCCAGTTATCTCATTGTCCAACAACTCCATAGTGGGGACCAGGAAACCCGTAGGAGATTCTTCATTGACGAATGCAATGGTCTTTCCAATTACGACGTTGAGGTCGACTTTTTGAGGACAGGCAAGGCCAGCATCGGTTCCTTCCTTTCGTATCCCGCCGGACGTCCATCCGACCTGTAAGGTGGGAACCTCAGTGGGCGCTTGGGGGATCACACTCCCGAACGCGTTGTAATAAAAGGCTCCCTCAACAGGATCCGCGCCACACAATGTGGGGTCGTTAGTCAGCCACTGGCCATGATTGGAAGAATCACCGAAGCGAACTTCTTGAGCGAACAATTGCAGGTTATCGAAGTTCGGAGATACACGTACGTAATCCCGAGCGTCGAACACTCCGATGTCGATGATGCGAAAATCTATGGCTCTTGCGATGGAGACGGCATCTGCAGCAACACTGGCAGTAAAATCGATATCCAATTTGGCTCCGACGACCGAAACGAATGCTGTAGCGCCGTCCAGACTTTCTTGGTAGTTAATCCGGGGTTCGAGACCAAGTACCAGATCGTCTGGCCATCCTGCTCTCGGATTGATTGTGGTCGCGGTGGTCGCGGTGGTCGCGGTGGTCGCGGTGCCTGGGATGGTCGAAGTGCTTTCAATGGCAGAGGCCAAGGTCGTAGTCGAAGGTTCTTTACCGCTGGTGCATGCCGCGATCATGAGCGTCGGTATTAGCGCGATCGCGAGTTTCTGAGCCTGGTTCATCTCACCGGTCCTGGCTCATGGTATGTCATAGCGAGCCGATTGGGCGGAAGGCTAGGAGGTTTGATTGTTGGCTTCCAACATCATATTTCTACTTCGCGAAAGAACCGGATACTGCCGGTCGCGGCATTGCGTCGTCGACCCGGGTTACTATCGGAGAAGATGGATTATCAGACGCTTTACCGTAAGTACCGACCGCAGCGATTCGACGAGGTCATAGGACAGGATCACATCACTCGTACCCTTACCCGGGAAGTCGTTGAACTCAAGGTCGCTCATGCATACCTTTTCGCAGGACCACGTGGAACCGGGAAGACCACAAGCGCTCGATTGCTTGCTAAGGCCCTTAATTGCGTCAACCGTCAGGCTGACGGGGAGCCGGACAACGAGTGCGTTTCTTGTATCGAGATCGCTGAAGGTCGGTCGCTTGATGTGATGGAACTTGATGCTGCCTCTCATAACAAAGTCGACGACGTACGCGAAATACGGATGAACGTCGGCACTGTGGCCGCTTCCAGCGGAGCGCGTAGGATCTACATTCTCGACGAGGCTCACATGTTGTCTCGAGCAGCAGGGAATGCCTTATTGAAGACTCTTGAAGAACCTCCTGATCACGTGGTTTTTGTGTTGGCTACAACCGAGCCCTACAAGATGCTGGACACTATTCGTAGTCGAACGCAGCGATTCGATTTTCATCCTGTTCCTGTGGAGATCCTCATTGATCATCTCGCAGAGATCTCATGTCGCGAGGAGTTTTCTGTCGAGCAGGAAGCTCTCGCCATAATTGCTTCTCACGCTCTTGGATCTGTACGCGATGCTTTGAGTCTCCTAGAACAGGTAGCAGCACTTGGAAGCGGGGTGATCGAGTCATCTTCAGTGGTACGTTCTCTAGGTCTCGCTGCTCCCGAGTCCTATGGAAAGCTCGTTCAGGCGATTGCAGACCAGAACGCTCCCGATGCCCTAACGCTAATCGCGTCGTTGTCTTCTCGGGGCGTTGATTTACGTCGTTTCGTCGCTGAGGCTTTGGCTTTTTTTCGAGGTCTCTTTTTATCTCAATATTCTCCCAATCTTGAGGAAGTAGCCGATCTACCTTCTTTCGAAAACTGTGTCGATCCGTTTGCCGTGGCGCAAGACAGCGATGCGCTGGTGCTTTTGACAGAGTGGGAAGAAGAATTGGAACGAGCCATTCAAATCATTGGCATTGATGCTATTCCTCATCTAGAGAGAGCATTGGCTGTGGAGAGAAATCCAAGAGTACGAGCATTGGCC
>CAJWGC010000017.1 GCA_913031525.1 uncultured Acidimicrobiia bacterium
GGCTGGTCCGACGCATCGTTCCTTTCGCATGATGTCTTCAGGTCGAAGGTCGGTCACAATCGCGGCTTCTGTTGATCCATACAACTCGTGCAGTCCCACGTTGGGAAAGGTGCTGTGGACCCATTCCTTTAGCTCCTGCGGCAATGGAGCCGCGTTGAAGTAGAGCACTTCTAGGGCTGACGTGTCGTACGAGGCGATTGTGGATTCACCGAGGCTACGGAGAATCGATGCATGTGTAGGTACCAGGAACGACGAGTGCGGGCGGTCTTGTTCGATCATATTTAGGAGTGTTTCGGGATCGAAGTTGCGGAGCATGGATACAGTGCCACCAGTGTGCACTGCGGCGTAAGCGAAAGCGAAACCTGCTCCGTGGTACATCGGTGCGACCGCGATACTCTTCCTACCTGGGCCCATCCCCCATTCGAGAGCTGCTGCGTAGAAGGTGAGAGTTCGAGACCGGTGGCTGATGATCACGCCTTTCGGGTTGCCCGTGGTGCCGGATGTGTACGCAATAGCAAACGGATCAGTTTCTTCAACGTGAATGCGTGGGTCGGTAAAGGAAGCTGTATCGATGGATGATTCGTAGTCCATTCCTACAACATTGTTGTCGAATGAGAGGATGAAATCCGGACGGTGATTTTCGAGTGCTACGGACGCATTTTCTGCGAGCGCTCCATCCAGGATCATTGCCTTTGCATCTGAGTGTTCGAATATGAAGTCGATTTCAGGAGGCGCTGAACGAGGATTCATCGGGATCATCACCATTCCCGCTTTGGCAATTCCGGCTGCTACTTCGCAGTATTCGAGGCGATTTCCACTGAGAAAAGCGACATGATCTCCAGGCTTGAGCCCTTTTGTCAGAAGCAGGTTCGCCACCCGAGAAGAACGATCGTCGAGAGCGGCATATGTGAGTTTGCGCGGACCGTCTATGACGGCTGTGACGCGCGGCGACGCGATCGCGAACTCGCGAATCCCATTAGCAATGTGAAGCTGCTTTCCTGCCGGTAGGATCGCCATCTCGATTTTCTCCCGTCGCCGCGATGGTTCGTGAAGGTTAACGAAGGTGCGAGGAGGATGTGGTCCTCATTCGATCGGAATCCGATACCCATCGACGGGATCGTACGTGTTGTTTATCGGCCCTCTGAGCAGCACGAAGAACAGACACCCGTCGGTCGAATGCATCGGGCCATGCACATCTTCAGGCGGATGTGACAGGTATGCTCCTGGCTCCATTGTTCCTTCTGTCGTTGTAATGGATCCTTCGAGGACGAAGATTTCCTCAGAGAAGGTGTGCCATTCGGTGAAAGGGCTTACCCACTGCGGTAAGAGGCCAGTTACGGCGACCCATTGCAGTGCCTTGGGATCGTCACGCAATGCTTTACGAGCTGATCCAGCTGGGAATTCGACGAGTCTGGTGTTTTGCCATTTGGTGTTGAGGCTGTCTAAATAATGGACGGCTCGAGCGGCCTCATATTGAGGTCCGGGTGTATCTGACAAGTGCCAATCTGGTTTAGAAGAGAATGACGCCAAGAATGTCACGCCCGATTCGGATCGCACTGGAGCACGAAGTTCTCCTTCAGGATGGAATGTATAGGAGTACTTTCCAAACTGATGACCGCCAACGGTGATTTCTCCACTTAGATAGAAAATGTCCTCGTCTGCTGTGTTATAGGCGCCGCCTGATCGTTCAAATCCTGGCGGATATTCAACGATTGCGGTAACGCCTCCTGTCTCGGAATCGCGGCTTAGCGGTTTCATTCGCGTTGGCATATTGCCGCCTGGCAAGGGAAGTTCGATCCAGGAGATGTCCTTGATATGGATGAAGTCAATGTCGGGTCTTGTCAGTGTCACTCTCCCGTTGGGTCCCAGGATAAAACACCGATTCAGTCCTGCGTCACGCCAACTGGTTTCTACACTCCAACCTATAGCTGATAGACACGGAGGGCGATGTTCCGATCGTATGTTCTTCTAAAGAGTTTGCATGTCCTCCTTGTCGCGGTCTGGCTGGGTATGGATTTCGGTACGTTCTACACCTATCGCCGATTACGCGACTCATCCTTGTCCATAGAGACCCGTAAGCAGATGTATCGGGTTTTTGCTTTCCTCGATATGGGCCCGCGTACCGCGCTTGTTCTTATGCTGACTTTGGGGGTTGGGCTTTCATACCTTGGCCGTTGGGGCTTTACAGGTAGCAGCGGTCGGATCTTCGCGATCGTCACCGCCATAGTCGGCGTGCTTTGGGTAGCGGCTCTTTGGCACCAGCATTGGGTGCATTCTGCTCCATCAGGATTTCCACGGGCTGCGGGTCACGTGAAGACACAGCAGATCTTCCGACTCTTTGATATCTGGCTCAGATTGGGCTTGGCTGGCGGTTTAGCCGTTGCAGCGGTTATCTCGTTAGTCGGCGAAAGCGGTGTGATCGCCGTAGATTGGTTGGCCTGGAAGCTTGTTTTATTTGCAGGAATTGTTCTTTCGGGCGTTGGGATCAGATTGTTTCTTCCGAAGATCGCTAGTGCTCTTGGAGAAATCTTTACAAATGGGTCTACCCCTCAGTCAGAATTAGCCCTCACGGCTGCCTCACGCAAGACAATCGGATTTGTTTTTGCTATCTGGGCATTCATCATCCTCATCGTGTGGGTTACGGTTGCGAAGTGAGTTTGCGATAACTTCTCTTTTGGTTCGTCGCCGCTACGTATATGCCGATGGGCGGCGTATCCATTACCGCAGTGCGGGATCTGGCCCTCCGTTAATCATGATTCATGCTTCTCCCGGTAGCGGTTACACGTTGGAGCCGTTGATGAAGCAATTGAGCGCTAATCGAACGGTAATCGCTATTGACACACCTGGTTACGGAGAATCAGAGGCGCTTGGGGTCGAGGTACCTGAGATAGCTGACTATTCCGCAGCTACGAGAGAAGCACTCGATGTTCTCGGATTGAGTCGGGTGGATCTTTACGGAACTCATACTGGAGCCCGTATTGCAATCGAGTTTGCTGCAACAAACCCATCTCGAGTCAGAAGACTGGTAATCGATGGGGTCGGTTTCTACGAGGATGATGAACGAGATTTGCTTCTGGCAAACTACACGCCCGATCTGTCCCCTGTGTGGGATGGTACCCACCTCGTTAGAGCGTGGGCGATGCGTCGTGATATGGATATTTTCTGGCCATGGTTTGCTCGAGATCCACTGCATCGATTTGTATCGGATGTCCCCGGTGCCGACCTTTTGCATGAACACTTCGTCGATTTTCTTCGCGCTATTCCCGGCTATGAGTTGGGATACCGTGCCGCTTTTCGTTACGACGTTGTTGAAGGGATCAAGCGGCTCGATGTTGACACGTTGCTCACCGCGTCACCTCTCGACCCGCTCCACTCCTACCTTGCCCGACAGCGAGACCTGGGGCCGCGCATTCATTTTGACGAGTTATCGGACACCTCAAGATCCGTAGTTTTTAGCGCTTCTTCTTTTCTTGCAGAAGGACAGCAGTTGGCTGCGGCTAGCTTGCTGCCTAGTTACGAGCCAGTCGTTGGTGAGCTACGACGGCGGTTTGTTGAACATGACAGTGGAGTTCTCCATTTATGGTGGAGTGGGGGTGTCGGCCCACCTCTTGTGATGTTTCACGCTTCCCCGGCATCCGGAAGAAATCTCTTGCCCTTGGCAGAAGCTCTGAGCCGCGATCGGCCGGTGATTGTATTTGATACACCAGGGAATGGTGATTCTTCTGCATTACCGGGTGCTCCGACGATAGAAGGGATAGCGGCTGTTTTTGTGGCCGCGCTCGATGCCCTTGGTGTAGGGCAATTTGATCTTTATGGATCGCACACTGGTGCACACATTGCCGTGGAAGTTGCCTTAGCTGCGAATGAAAGAATAGGGAGTTTGGTGTTGGATGGTTTGCTCCTTATCCAAGACGATGAAAAGAGAGAGATGCTCGCGGCCTATGCCCCTGCTCTCAGCCCTACGTCCGATGGCGGTCATCTTCTGTGGGCATGGAACTTTGTGCGAGATCAAGCTCTTTTTTATCCTTGGTATCAGCGCCGAAAGCAGAATATTCGACTCGGCCGGTCTATACCTGATGAGCATGCGATCCATTCGAATGTAGTCGAGATGCTGAAAGGGAGCTGGACCTATCACTTGCAATATGAGGCTGTCTTTCAGCATCGCGTTGAGGATCGTCTGAAATTTCTTCGAATTCCTGTCTTGATCGGCACCTCGGCCCAAGATCCACTCGCGGACATGGTTGAAGTCGCTTCAAGCCAAATTCCCAACATGGAGATGATCGAGTTTGCGAGTAAGCCAGAAGACCTTGCGGATCAATTAGCAGACTTCTATGTGGGGGAAAATTGATGATTGAAATCCAGACTGGTGCTCCATGAGCACCGCAGGTTTTTCGCATGCTGTTGTTGGTGTAACGGATCTTGAAGAAGCAATGGACCTTTGGGTCAACACATTTGGATTGGCTATCTTCGATCAGCGGATTGGCCCAGATGAGGCGCTTTCAGATATGTGGGGTCTGCCGGAAGATGAGATTGCTGCTCAAGCTTTGGTAGGCATTGAAGGGAGCTTCCTCGGAAGGGTCCACCTGGTGCAGTTTGCTCATCCAGGCCCCGTTGTGCGAGCAAACGCTGTGGCCTACGACCTATGCCCAAAAAACCTAGATTTACGAGTCCGGGATCTTCACCAGCGTTACGAAGAGCTGGTGCAGGCCGGTTGGGCACTCGGCTCGGCTCCGGTTCGTCTCGCCTTGGAAGGTGAAGTGTATGAAGTTCATCTGAAGGGTCCTGACGCTATGAACTACTCACTCGTCGAGGTCGTTGGTTCTGATCTTCCCTACACCGAACATGGCTACTTAGCGGTTACGCAATTTGTGGCGACCACGTCTAACAACATTGCTGAGAGTGAGTTCTTCGGAGATGTTTTTGGGTTGTCTCCGATCAGCCATCATGTTCTAGAGGGCCCAGAAATAGAGTCCATGATCGGCCTTCCGCCTGGAACTAAGCTCGATATGCGCATTCTGGGGCACCCTGATCAGCCGCTTGGAGCCGTAGAGCTTGTCGAATATGTGGGCGTTATCGGTAACGACCTATATCCAACGACGAGTCCTCCAGCAAGGGGTTTTCTTGGTGTTTCGTTCTCTGTTGACGATCTCGACGGTGTTGCTTTTCGGGCAGTCGAGGCTGGCAGCAAAGTGATCGATATCGGTACATTGGCAACGATCACTGGGTCGGGCCGCAGGCTGAGAATCACGAGTCCTTCCGGTCTCCAAATTGAGCTGGTGCAATCATGAATCCGAGAATTGACCCGCATATAAAGATATGGCTGGGTATGAGAGTAGATCCATGACCGCAGTACGTCGTATTTACCGAGACGGCATCTATGGACAAGTGCACTACAGGATCGCCCGTCCTAAGGCACCCGCACATCGTCCCGTTGTTTGTTTTCATCTCAGTCCGCTTTCAGGTTTGGTGTTTGAACCTTTGATGATTTCAATGGGGACGGATCGAATCGTGCTGGCTCCTGATACTCCTGGTTTTGGAGCCTCTGACGGTCCGGAGTCTCCACCTTCGATCACAGACTATGCCGACGCGATGGCCGACTTTGTAGATAGTCTTGGCTATGACGATATTGATGTCTTCGGCTACCACACCGGGTCGAAGATTTCCGTGGAGCTAGCGCGTCGACGACCGGATCTTGTACGTCACGTCGCGATAGTTTCGGCACCTGTGTACAACGAGTCTGAACTTGAAGAGCAACGATCAACTATGGGGAGTCCTCCCCGTTTGCACGAATCGGGTTCACATCTTCTGAATGTATGGCAGGGCCATTGGCAATGGCGCGGGTCAGGCCAGACGCTCGAGATGGTTCAGAAGCTTGTTGCTGAGGCGTATCGTGGAGGGCCGAATGCTTGGTGGGGTCATCGTGCTGCTTTTCAGTATCGAATAGACGAGTGGATCGGGACGGTACAGCAGCCACTGATCGTATTGTGCCCCGACGATGATCTGGCGGTGGCAACTCGGCGAGTGGAGCCTTTCCTAGGAAACGGGAAGCTTCTTCCACTACCCGGATGGGGTCACGGAATGCTCGATCTACACACGAACGAAATTGCAGAGCTGCTCCGGGACTTTTTTGATGACGAAGTTGAGTGACTGCCGTTCTATTGCGAAGGACGATCAGCGTAATACGGACGTTCTCACCAGACGACAGAGCGCTTTTTCCGAGATGTCGATACGATCAGAATCCATCTTCGCGGTGGTCCAGGTGCGAGAATTGAGCGAGAAGATCTCAATAGCATGCCCGGCCGGAACGATTCCGTGAAAAGTATCGGTGGTAAAAGTGGTATTGCATCGTCCGGACCGGAGCAATCGCGCGGACCCTGATTGGAGAGGCGAAGCTGTTTCTTCCACATTGGCTGCATTGGTGATAACGGTTTCCTCTGGTAAATACTGTGGGGAGAAGGACTTCGACCTTTGCCACCTGGGTTGTCCATGAAACCGTGCTACCACGAGAGCTCCGTTGGGTGCTGTCGATCTGCTTCGTAGATAACCGGATGGTAGCCAGGCGTATCCGTCTTTCTGATGGGTGATGTCATTGATTTGGAGCTCGCCTTCGATCACGAATATTTCCTCCGATTGTGTGTACCAGCCGGATCTCGACCTTTGCCATCCGGGAGGGAATTCGGCTAAGAAGGAAAATCCAGGACGATCTATTACGTCTGGCAGCCATATCACTCGAGCTGGTGACGACGAATCTTCGACTGTCAAATCAATCCGTTCAGCATTTTTCAAGAGAAGAGTTCTTCCAGGAGAAGTCACGATGCGTTGTTGCCTCCGAGTTCGCGCAGGATCGATTCCTGTGCTTGATGGGTTACGTCTATGCCGATGAGGTGGGTAGGTCCTGCCAACTTCACAGCATCAACCATGCCTTCATACGCTGCCAGTTTTTCCAATACGCGCTCAAGTGTTCCCGACAGCGTGACAGTGTCCACCATTTCATCAGGTGTCGCGTCGATCATTCCCGCAATGTCACCCGCGCGAAATCGTTCCTGAATCTGTAGAGCTTCGGCCTCGAATCCGTGATATGCAAAGAAATCAGTGTATGTCTTAACCGATGCGTAGAACGCGACTACTCCCGCTGTCTGTCTCATTGCAGTGTGGTGGTCAGGATGGATCACGCAGATTCCAGAGGGCACGATGTCGAGCGAATCACGATGACGGCCGCCAGCTTTTAAGCCAGCTTTGAGGTTCGGCAGGATGAAATCGCGCATGTAGTCAGGTGATCCCAGTTCGTGACCTATCCAACCGTCAGCGATCTCTCCAGTGAGCCTTGTCATTTGTGGACCGACGGACGCTAGATAGATGGGAATGGTGGGACGGGTGGGCGAGAAAGGCCGTTCATAGCCGCGCATATTGATGCTACGCCGGCTGCCTTCGTAGCGGATCAGATCTCCTGTATGGCTCGATTCGATCACCCTACGGATGATTTCAACGGTATCGCGCATTCTCCCGATCGGTCCGTCGAATGAGACGTCATGCCAGTCCGTGTTGAGTCGCCGAACGCCGCTTCCTAGACCGAGGATGAATCGGCCGCCTGACAATTCGTCGAGGTCCAGAGCTGTGAGCGCCAAGCTCAGAGGACTTCTAGTGAACGCCCAGGCGATACCACTGCCCACTCCGATGGTTGTTGTTGAGTGGGCGATAGCGGACAGACCGACGAACGGGTTTCGAAACAATTCAGCGGACCATACGATTCGGAAATCTTTCTCCTCGGCTTGTCGAGAGACTCGTATGAGCTCTTCGAAAGAGTCGGAGTATGGATAGAAGTCGAGGCGCATGGTTCAGAGTTCTTCGATGGGCTCCGACGGCTCCGGGAAGTTCCCTTTGTCTTGCCGCGCGTCCCGTTTATAGATGAATACAGTCCGCTCGTAGATTAAGACCGTTTCGCCACGCTGATTGAGGCCCCTAGTCCGAAACGACACGATGCCGCCATACGGCCGGGACTTTGATTCTCGCTTATCCAACACGAGTGATTCGACGTAGAGGGTGTCACCGACGAAGACTGGTTCAGGAAGCTTGATCTTGTCCCATCCGAGATTGGCAAACGCCTTCTGACTCGTATCGATCACACTTAAGCCGAGCACGAGAGCAACGGTCAGGCCTGAGTTCACGATAATCTTGCCGAACGGAGTTGATTCGGCGTAGTGAGCATTAAAGTGCGATTCGTTGGTGTTCATGGTCAGTAGCGTGAACCACGTGTTATCGACCTCGTTGATTGTGCGACCTAATGGGCTGCGATACACATCTCCTAATTCGTAATCCTCGAAATATCGACCGAACCATGTGTTTCTTATTGCCATATAGTGCTCTCCTCAGATCGGTAGATCATCACTTGGTCCTTCTAGTCCATCGGGTTGATCTCCGATGACCGAAACTCCTTTTATTTATAATCTTCATATAGCCAAGGGAGAAATGATGCAGACCACATCTTCCCAGAGATTGAGTGACTGCTATCTCCGTATCGCAGACGCTAGCGATACGGGGGGCACATCGTGTGCGATGGAGCAACATCTGGTGCCCGTCAGTTCGATCGACGCTTGGGTTTGCCGAAATGTGCACGAGAGTGTTGGCCGCGGTTTAGTAACTCGGCAGCTGCTGTGTTGGGCTGGTCGGTGATGAATCGCGCGATTACTCCTGATGCTTTTCCGTGGTTTGACTATTCCCGCTACTCCTTCTCTCTGGGACTCGAGGTGGGCGAAGCAGTCCTCCTTTCGGGCCATTCTGCTTCGGAATATGACCCTCTGGAGCGCAAGATCGTTGTCAGGGGTGCAATGTCGGAACAGGTTGGAACGGCATACGAGAAAATAGGGGTCATCCTTGATGCGGCCGGCCGCTCTTTCGATGATGTGGACCATGTTGTCGAATACGTTACGAAGAATGGAATCGACACTTATGGCGATGTCTGTTCAGTTCGCGAGAGTATTTTTGGAGATAGGTCTGTGCCTGTAAGCACTGTCGTAGTTGAGTCGTTACTTCGTGAAGATGCGCTTATTGAGGTCGAGATTGTTGCTAGTCCGCCTGGAGGGCAGGAGGCCAATGACGGTCTCGTTTATTTGCCAACGGTTTACCCGATTCGAGACGGCCAGATAGCTGCTGTCGGAGATATCGTCGGCCAGACAGAACAGATCTACAAGAACGCCCGTAATACTCTTGAGAAGCTCGGTCTTTCAATGGGAAATGTCGTCAAGACCACCGAAATGATCAGAGCGAATGCTGTAGTGGATTATCGCCCTACGTGGGAGATTCGAGCTGAGTATCTTGCTCCGCTTTATCCCGGGGCGGTTGGCATTGTCCAGGAGCGAGTAGCTGCGAACGACGACATACTTATATCCGTGGATTTTGTCGCTTCTATTTTCGACAAGACTGTGGTTAACCCCGGTTGGAGTTTCTATGAGAATTTGACTTACAGCCCGGGAATTCGAGCAGGAAATGTACTTTTCATGTCAGGTCAAGCGGCCCTTGATCCTGAGACGGGAGAAGCCGTTCATGTTGGGGATATTGCCGCCCAAGCTGAATACACTTATCGAAACGTCATTGCTGTACTCCAGGCTGCAGGTTTAAGCGAACGGGATCTTGTCCGCACCGTCGAGTTCGTATCGCCGAAAGGGCTACCGAAATATCGAGAAACAGCGATGGTGCGAAAGAAATTACTGCCTAAGCCTTATCCGGCTTCGACCGGGGTGCTATGTCATAGCTTGTTGCGACCCCAGTTTGAGATCGAGGTCGATCCACTGGCTTATTTCGAGAACTGAGGGTTTCGATGCCATCGCTTGATCCGCAGAACGAATTTCGTCTTCTTACCGCAGAGCTCCTTACAGCCGTGGGGCGGGAAGCCACTTATGAAGCGCCAGAGGAGTTGGGGAGAGCGGCAATTCGTTATTTTGCTTTGGCTATTGGCGACACCAGTCCAAGGTATACCGATCCGAGAGCAGCGAAAGCCGAGGGATTTGACGACGTGGTTGCTCCACCTACGTTGGTATGTGAAACCAATCAGTACATGACAGGTGCCCCTGATGGCGATGGCTATATCGGGCACGGTTGGAATCTTGAAGTTCCGGGCACTCGTCTTATTCGAGCGGGAAACGAGTACGAGTTCTTTCGTCCGGTCTATCCGATGGATCGTCTTTCGGTCCATTGGCGGTTAGAGGAGATGACCGAGAAGATTTCAAAGACGGGAACTGCAATGCTATTTGTCATATCAGTTGCGACTTATCGAAACCAGGATGGGGATGTTCTAGCTCGAAATCGAGAAACAGTCATCTACCAGGAGCTTGAGTCATGATCTGGTCCGTTGGTGACGAATTAAACGATGTCAACCGAACAATTGGACCTGTCGACATGGTCGCGTACGCTGGCGCTACTTGGGACTGGCATCGGCTTCACCATGATCATGGTTATGCCGTTTCTATAGGGCTAGATCGCCCCGTGGTAGATGGTCAAGCGCTTGCTGCCTATCTGTCCAGTCAGGCGATCGACAGCCTTGGGCCAGGAGCGTTTATCAGGAAGATGGAGATCCGATATCGGTCACCGGTGTTCTCTGGAGAGACGATCAGATGCGTTGGTCGTGTTGTTGCAATCGAGCCTCAGCGTATTGATCTCGAGCAGCAGGTACTTGTCGCAGACCGAGTCGCGGCGACATCACGCTCAGTTGTGAGCTTCCAAGTCTGAAGGAATATTCTCCAAACGAGAATCGTATGTTTTTTTTCGATCTTCACATTTCGTCTATTTAAAAATCCCGCGTCGCCATTTCGTTCTTTTCGTCAGCTCTGGGAGTGTCCAGTGCTCTCCCCATTTGCGATTGATCTCATCGGACGGAGCAGGGTCCGCCTCATCTCCGCTAGGAAACCAGGTCTTGTGACCCGAAGACACGTAGATCGTTCCTTCACCGAAATAGACGTCACCAGCAATGTCGTAGAGGTCAACCCTGAGATGATCGAGATCTGCAGCGATCGCTTCGGCGATCAGGATTATCTCTTTTAATGCGGCCGGCTTTGGAATCTTTCCGTCCATAAGTTCGCGCTTGCCTTTTTCTAGAGGATCCCAACGTTCCCAGTCGAGTCTTTGCCAGGAACGATCATGGATCGCTTGCTGTCCGAGCTCGACGTCACGCCAGTACAAGTAAGTGGCTCGTCCATCGAAAACGAAGATCTTGAGATCTGCCGGGGAACCTTTTCGGTCGGTTCTCGGTAGAGATCGTTCAATGAGAAGTCGAGTAGGAATCTGACTGTATCCCCATTCGTACACTCGTCGCCGGTGCGGGGGAGCTTCGATCCATGCCTGGCATTGCTTCCGGATCGCCTCCTCGTTGATGTCTTCGGGGTTCTGGACAAAGATGGTGGCGCCACTCCGATTGTTGGCTTTGATGACGTACGGAGGCTCTATTTCGCCGAGTGGAATTCCATCAGGGTCATTGCCCGACCAGAGCAACTCTGGGAGCTTGACATTGGGTGCTCGTTTTTGTGCCACCTCTGCACCAGCCAGTTTGTCGCAGAAGACTATGAGTTCAGGGCGCCGGTCAAATAGCTTTCTCCATTGCACCTTCTCTGAGTACAGACGCGGATTGAGGTAATTGGGTAACTGGACGTAAGTCAGGAAATAGATCAGTGTTTCCGGCCAGCGGCGCAGGGCAATCGCAACATTGCCGATCGCATCGATGCAGGAATCACCTCGAGTGAAGTAGAGCGGAAGACGTAGAGCAGCTCGCAGTGATCCCCGAATCAGTGCAGCGAATCCTGGCAACGGTACCTTTTTTCCTGGCCCAGGGTGTTTTCCGTCAGGGTTTCGCATCAATTGTCGACTGTACCGTTCATTGCAGCATCTCGGCGACCTCAGAGAAGAACTATGTGCTTGATGTTGCGAAAGGGAAGGGTGGTATAGCTACGGTCACTAGTCCAAAATTTTGCCATGTATTGAAGAATTGACATCATGAATTCACATTTCGTTATTTATTTTTCTTCTTATTTACGGAGTCAACGCTTCCTTTCCCAACTCCTGGAGTAGAAGAAGGGCCTGATCGCTGTATTGGTTGTTGGAGTGGAGACGATGAGTTGATCCAGAGAAGGGTAAGGCTCACCCAATCGCCATCGGCACGATTTCGATCTCAAATTCCCGACGAAGCAATCCATGACATAGCACTCCGGTCGTTGCTGGATAAGGTTCGCGCAAGATTTTTTTTCTGACGGCTGCGGTATGGCGATACCTTGGAGAGCCGTTGGGTGTAACGAATTCCACGACGCGGACAAAGTGTTCTGGCCCTAGTCCAGCAGCCTCTGCCACCATGATGAGATTCCGATAGACATACTCTGTTTGCGCAACGATGTCGCCAATGTGAACGGGTTGCTCCGTTATTGGATCCATAGCAGCTTGCCCTGAGAGGAATAAAGAATTGCCAGCTTTTACTCCCGGGCTGTATGTCAGTTTGGCGTAACGTTCTAGTCCGGGGTTGATCTCTACTGGATCGTGGATCGAGGCCGTGAAGTCGTACGAAAGAAGCACTCTGTCATCTGGAGAAACCCGATCTTGCAAGAGGCCTGCTGCGGCCGGATACACCGGACCCAGATACTCCTTACGGACTCTTCCCGTGTACTTATAAGAACTTCTAGCTTCCGGTCTTACCATCTCTAGTGTATTTACCACGTTTGCCATTGAAAGTCCG
>CAJWGC010000018.1 GCA_913031525.1 uncultured Acidimicrobiia bacterium
GGCTGGCCCACTCGACACCTTGGACTCCACCGATGATATGTTCATCGGGATTGATGTATGCAACCAACTTTCGGTCGACAACCCTCAACTCGGAATGGGCATTTGAGATGGGGGTGGTGTTTCAAATGACTGATGACGTTCTCGATCTCGTTGCCGACAAAGACTTCCTCGGCAAACCGTCCGGATCCGATATAAGAGAAGGAACATATACGCTTCCCCTTCTGTACGCCGTGGCCGGAAGAGAGGGATCTCGGATTCGTTCGATCTTGGAAGAATCGGATCCCATCGGAAGAACTCAGATCGACGAAGTAATCGCAATCGTGGCAGCCGGTGGCCATATTGACCGGGTACTCAATGAAGCTGCCCAAAGGTTACGACTTGCCAAGAAAGCAGCGTCTCGTCTGCCTACGGGAACCCTCACCCCGGTCCTCCAGTCACTTGGCCAGTATTTACTCTCACGGGTTGACTCCGCAAGAACGATCTGATCTTCTCCGTTAAAGCTCGGGCCGCAGGGTGGGAAAGAGCATCACATCGCGGATGTGATGCTGGTTGGTTAGCAACATCACCAGCCGATCGACACCGATGCCAAGCCCTCCAGTTGGCGGAAGTCCATACTCAAGAGCCAGCAGATAGTCCCGATCCACTGGATGTGCCTCATTATCACCGGCCTCGCGAGCTGCAGCCTGAGCCTCGAATTGCGCGCGCTGATCGAACGGATCATTCAGTTCAGAAAACGCATTGGCGTACTCCGAGCCTGCGATGAATAGCTCAAAACGTTCAGTGAGATGCGGCTCAAAGCGATGGGTTCTAGCGAGCGGAGAGATCTCTCGTGGGTGATCAAGAACGAAGGTTGGCTGCCAAAGATCATCCGCAACAAGCGCTTCAAAGAGAGCGTCAAGGATCTTTCCGTGACCCCACGACTCATCTACCTCCACATCGTATTGCGCGGCCTGCTCACGGGATCGGCTTATCGGGGCTTCGAAATCGACAGGTGAACCAATTGCTTCAGCGACGAGATCAGTCATACGCGCTCGCCGATAGGGCGGCGTCAGGTCAACCCGTCTGTCCCCATATTCGACCACCGTCGAACCTGTTACAGACTCAGCAATAGAAGCGATGATCTCCTCTACCATCGTCAGTATGTCGAGATAATCAGCGAAGGCCTCGTAAGACTCAAGCATGGTGAATTCAGGATTATGAGAGGCGTCGATCCCCTCATTACGGAAGATGCGACCGATCTCAAACACTCGCTCGAAACCACCGACAACAAGCCGTTTGAGATATAGCTCGGTCGCGATCCGCAAATACATCGGCATGTCAAGAGCGTGGTGATGCGTGACAAAGGGTTTTGCCAGTGCTCCAGTAGCTTCAGGAAGGAGAACAGGAGTTTCTACCTCGATATATCCCCTCTTCTCAAATTGTCGTCGCAACTCCGCGATCACTGCGACCCGGCTCAAGGCAACTGCACGAGATTTATCGTTGACCATAAGATCGACGTAGCGGTGCCGGCTCCGCTGTTCGATATCCTGGAGACCGTGCCATTTGTCTGGCAACGGCCGTAGGCTGGGCTGGAGCACTACAAAATCCTGAACCCTGATCGATAGCTCTCCTCGTTTTGTGGTCACGACTTCACCCGTCGCCCCTACCCAATCCCCCAAGTCAACATTCTCGAATTTCTGGGAAGCTGCATCACCAAGATCAGAAGCATTCGCCATAAGTTGAATCGTTCCCGTTGCATCACGCAGAGTGGCAAATACAAGTCTGCCGAAAGAACGCCTCAACATCACCCGACCAGCTACTGTCTCCGTCACGCCCGTCGATGCCTCTGGCTTGAGGCCTTGGTGCGCCGCATGTAAGTCACTAGCCGTAATGCTTCGATCAAACCTATAAGGAAACCCTCCGGACTCCAGGGCCTGGCGATACCTCTCGAAACGTCCCACAGTAAGAGGATGATCCGCCAGAGACTCTTCCCTCTTCTGATCTCCACTTTTGTCGACCGTAGTCATCGATATTCCTGATTGAGGTCGTGAACAATTCTTAAACCGTCGAGCGTGAGATGCTCGTCAACAATCTCAACGCTTCGACAATGCGGAACGATGGTAGAGGCAAGACCACCAGTAGCAACGCGCGTTGCTGGGACTCCGATCTCGTCTTCCAGTCGTTCCATAATGCCGTCCACCAAGCCAGCATGACCGTAGATAGCGCCAGACTGGATAGCTTCGAGCGTCCCTTTTCCCACTGGACTACGAGGAGGAGCGAACTCCACTCGCCGCAATGCGGCGGTTCCAGAAATGAGAGCATTCGTTGATATCACGAGACCAGGAGCGATCGCTCCTCCGAGATAGGCTCCTTCTGGGCTGACAACATCAAAGTTTGTGGAAGTACCGAAATCGACCACCAAGACAGGAGATCCATAGCGCTCCCGAGCTGCCACCGCGTTGACCACGCGATCTGCACCCACCTCGTGTGGATTGTCGATAAGAATCGGAACTCCTGTCTTGACTCCGGGTTCGACTACCAAGATCTCGCATCCTCCGATCCAATCCCCGAATCCGCGAAAAGACGTGGTCACAGCCGGCACTACAGAGGCGAGAGCCATGCTTTTGATATCACTGCGCGAGAAACCCTCCATTTCGAGCAGAGAACGCAACCACAGACGAGCTTCATCCGAAGTTCTGTCGGTGTCGGTTGATAACCGCCAGTTGGCGACGAGCTCTCGGCCATCGAATAGACCTACCGATGTTTCGGTATTTCCAATATCGACTGCGAGCAGCATCAGCTAACTCTACGGTTCTCAAGTGAACCATCTTGTTGCATCGCGTCGTCGTATAACACACTCTTATGTGAGAGTCGAAGTCCCCGGTCCACGACAACGCTTCTTTCCACTAGTTCAAGATGGATATTGTCGATGAGCCTCACACGGCCTATCCGGGCAGCTACCGCTAGAAAGGCCGGGCGGTCCACATGAGATATTCTCACGGCATTGATCTGATCGGCCAATGTGGCGTACTCCGGCTCCACTCCCAAAGTATCAGCCATTACGTTCATTGCAGTTCGCTCCAGAATTGGACCGTCGATCTCGCCACTTTCTGCAAGATCTGCTGCTTCAAACAAACCGCGACTCAACGCCAACGCGCTTTCACGGCATTTCGGATCTAATCGTAGGTTCCGCGACGACAACGCCAGACCGTCCTTTTCGCGCACAGTGGGGCAACCAACGATTCGAATCGGAAACGCCAAATCGCGGACGAGTCTCCGCACAACAGCTAACTGCTGTGCATCCTTACGGCCAAAGTAGGCCCTGTCCGGCTGGAGGCCGGCCAAGAGCTTAACGACGACAGTCCCAACCCCTTCGAAGTGGCCAGGGCGAAAGCTACCCTCCATAATTTCCGATATCCCTTTGAACGAAACACGTGACACATCACCCTCTGGATACATCGTCGAGTCCTCAGGAACGAAAACAAGATCGGCTCCAGCTGAAGCGGCCAATCGGAGATCGCGCTCAAGATCTCTGGGATATCGTTCGAAATCCTCGATATCACCAAACTGGAGAGCGTTGATGTACAGGCTCATCACAACGTGGCTACATTCACGACGGGCTTCCTCGATGAGAGAAAGATGGCCATCGTGGAGAGAACCCATCGTCGGTACAAGTCCGATCGGACCAGAAACTTTCGAGGACTCTGATCGCGCTCTTGCAAAGGTTGCGACGACCTTCACAGTATGAGGCCCTTTACGAAATCAGAGGATTCTCGCTGCTGTCTGGGAAGTAATGCGCTAATACCGGGGGCATCTTTATCTGGGAAGCTTCCCACTCTCTTAGCAAAAAAGGAACGACAAGCTACTCCTGTTGAAATTTCATAGCCCGCGTCTCGAAGCAATAGCGCGAACATCGGCCTGGCTCGTCTGATACTTACGTGGGTAATGAGCATGTGATCCTCTCGGCTTCAGTCCACCAGGGGTACCGGTGCCAGAACGGAGTCTACGACCTCGATGCCCTGATCAATGTAAAAAGATCCCAAATCCCCACCAAACCAAAACGGAACCGAGACCAACAATGAGGAACACGATAAAAGGTGCCCATCTCGATAAATCCTTATAGAGATCTTGCGTGCGCTGGAGTGTCTCTATCCTTTCTACTGACTGATCTTGCACGTTTGGCAGAAACGTTTCAATAAACGTACCGTCAGGCAAAGCTGCATCGGGCCATGCCTCAACAAGCGGCTCTAAAGCAAACCGACGAGCCGTCAACTCTGGATGAGGAACGACAAGCTCATCATCTGATATTGAGAGCCGACCGTAGAGCAAGATATCGAGATCGATAGTACGGGAATCCCAGCGCTCACGCCGCTCCCTCCCTTGATGCCTCTCGATCTCATGCAAAGCACCCATCAGATTTAAAGGTGAGAGCTCGGTTTCGATTATCGCCACAGCATTCAAGTAAGGCTCTTGTGCTGAATCGCCGATTGGCGCTGTCTCATACCAAGAAGAAAGGCAAGCTACATTGCCGAGCAAAGACAGCGATTCAATAGCAGCTTCGAGATGAGCAACTCGATCGCCGAGATTAGAGCCTAAGCCGATAGCGGCTCTAGTAAGCATCAATCTCAGTTGGACAAAGGTATTAGCTTGCGACCCTCCGGGCCGATGGCGCGACCAGCAATTTCCTGGATCAACGAGGTGGCAATGATGGCATCTTCCACAAGGCCCGAATGCACGAGATATCCGCCAAGGATCCCGAGAACTTGGTCATCAATCAGATCCCGATGGACGAGTAGCGACCGTTTATCCTGATTGAGGGCCTCGTCAAGAACCTTAAAGAACGAATCAACATCTTTAGGATCAATCTCTTCTGAAAGAGCCTTGTTGTAAAAGCGCAAACCGGCAGATTCATAAGCAGCCTGATTCTGGTTACTGGCAAGCAACGAGAACACAGCATCGACTCCCTGTTCACTGATCCATAAGATCTCTTCTTCGCGTCGAACACGACGATGCTGAAACCCATATCCACCGATACGCTCCGAAACACCGAGCCGTCCAGCGATTATCCATCTGAACCCACGAGGTTTGAGACCAGACAAGCGTCATCCTCCTACTGCCAGGACCGCACGATAGCGTCAGCTGTACGAGCTGATTGAATAGCCCCGGAAACATCGTGGACCCTAACTGCGAAAGCCCCTTGTGCGATAGCTAACGCCACAGCCGCTCCTGTCGCCGCATCGCGCTCGACGGGAACCGTTGAATACCCAGCTTCGTCGAGGATACGGCCTAGAAAACTCTTGCGAGATGGGCCGACCAAGACTGGATAGCCATCCGCTCCCGAAATCCGGGAAAGGCCGCGCAGCAGATCAAGATTGTGAAGAAAAGTCTTGCCGAATCCAATTCCAGGATCGAGGCAAATACGGTCTCGCTCTACTCCGGCTTCAATAGCTCTGGCAGCACACACTTCCAACATTGTGGCGACGTCTTCAATGACATCTCCATAGGACGGATCGTTCTGCATAGTTCGAGGCTTGTCCATCATGTGCATAAGGACGACAGCGGCATCCGTTTCAGCGCAGAGCTTCGCCATCAAAGGATCGGAAAGTGCCGTGACATCGTTGATGATCTCTGCACCAGCATCAAGGCAAACTGAAGCTACCTCTGGCTTCGACGTATCGACGGAAACAACGACTCCCTCGCTAACGAGAGCGGTGACCACAGGCTCGATCCTGGCGAGCTCAATATCGGCATCCACCCCGCTCGATCCAGGACGCGTCGACTCTCCTCCAATGTCAATGATGTCGGCTCCCATTTGATGCATATCAAGACCCCACTGAATAGCAGCTCGGTGATCCATCCTGTCTCCGATGCTGTAAACGCCACCATCGGAGAAGGAATCAGGCGTCACGTTCAAAATGCCCATGATGATTGTGTGATCTAGATGCGACAATGTTTTGGATCGGAGACGCCAATCCGTAGTGTGATGTTCGTTCACGTAACTCAGGGTTGAGGCGGAATCAGATCGTCGGAATTCTGCGAGGCAGCAATCGACCCAACAATTCGAGGCGGAGAATTCGGAACCCGGATTCGCAATGCTCCAGTCTCCGTGTGCTCCCACTTCGGGACATCCTTGAAGATCTCTGCGATTTCTTGACCATCGAGTGTTTCTCTGTCGATCAGTGCACCAGCGATCTCATCAAGCGCTTGCTTATGGGTTGTGAGAATCTGACGAGCTTCCTCGTGGGCCTGAGTGATGAGCTTGCGGAGTTCTTCGTCAATAGCTGCCGCGACATCATTCGACACTTCACTACCTCTGGTGTAGTCGCGTCCGAGAAACACCTCGCTTTCCGGCTTGCCATACATAAGAGGCCCAAGCCGATCGCTCATACCCCATTCCATCACCATTCTTCTCGCCAGATCCGTAGCCTTCTGGATATCGTTGGCAGCGCCGTTGGTAGGGTCAACAAAAATCAATTCTTCAGCGGTACGGCCACCCAATAACATTGCAAGCTGATCAACCAGCTCGCTCCGTCGGACATAATTTTTGTCCTCAAGCGGGAGCGCCAAGGTATAGCCGCCGGCTCGACCTCGAGGAATGATCGTGACTTTATGAATAGGGTCAGCGTTGGGCAAAGCAAAGCCCACGAGAGCATGACCACCTTCGTGGTAAGCCGTGATCCGCTTCTCTTCATCCGACATGATCCTGCTTTTGCGCTCGGGACCAGCAATAACCCGCTCAATCGCTTCTTCTAGCTCGTCCATCTCAATGAGATCCTTATCTCGTCTCGCAGCGAGTAGCGCAGCCTCATTGATAAGGTTCGCGAGGTCGGCTCCTGTAAACCCAGGAGTCTGGCGGGCCAAAACCTTCAAATCGATCTCATCGTCCAGTGGCTTACCCTTGGAATGGACATCAAGAATCGCCTTGCGACCTCTCAAATCGGGACGATCGACGACTACCTGACGGTCGAATCGCCCTGGCCTCAACAAAGCCGGATCGAGAATATCGGGTCGATTGGTAGCGGCGATAACAATGACGCCGCTCTTCACATCAAAACCATCGAGTTCCACAAGCAACTGATTGAGGGTCTGCTCTCGCTCGTCATGACCTCCGCCAAGTCCTGCGCCGCGATGACGCCCAACTGCATCAATCTCATCTATAAAAATGATCGCAGGAGAATTCTGTTTCGCTTGTTCAAAGAGGTCCCGAACCCGGCTTGCCCCGACGCCCACAAACATCTCAACAAAGTCGGAACCTGAGATCGAAAAAAAAGGTACTTCCGCCTCACCTGCAACAGCCCGGGCTAATAATGTCTTACCTGTTCCCGGCGGGCCGAATAGCAACACACCTCTGGGGATCTTCGCCCCTAACGCGCGAAACTTGTCTGGACTGGCAAGAAATTCTTTGATCTCTTCTAGCTCCTCGACAGCCTCCTCAGCTCCAGCGACATCGTCGAAAGTAACTTGAGGCATGTCCTTGGTGACCTGCTTTGCCTTAGCCTTTCCGAATTGCATAACTCGGCTACCGCCACCCTGTAGTTGCGTCATAAAAAAGAGGAAAATCCCGAAAATGAGGATGAACGGCAGAAACCCAAGCAACGAATCAAGGAAGGTGGCGTTCTGGGGATCAATCGTAAAATCATCGATACCAGCATCCAAAATTTTCTGAGTCAGATCGCCCTCGTACTCGTTGGGATACGCTGCTTTGAATCCAGTCTCCCCATCGATGGACGCGGATGCGACAAAATCACCACTCAGCCTGTCCGACTTCTGTTGCATCGTGACAGAGGAAACGTCGCCACCTGCTAGGTGATCTTGGAACTCGTTAAGGGTCAGCTCCGCAGACTCTCCGCTGCTGCCGAAAAACACATTGATCGCCATAAATACAAGAAGAGCAACGATGGAATACGCGACAACGGTGCGAAATGTACGGCTCACACTGCTCCTCGTTGAATCGAAGGTCTAAATCGTTTTGCCATTTGGGCTAGAGAGTTTCCCATAATATGTGATCGAAATACCTATGGCGTCCTAGGGGCATCGATTGTTTCGTCCACGGCTCCTTCCGGCATAACCGCGACGTACGGAAGATTGCGATAAAAGCCCTGGTAATCAAGACCATATCCAACAACAAACTCCGACGGGATGTGGAAACCCACGTACTTAATCTCAATCGATGGACGCTCTATATCGTCTTTAACGAGGAGAGCAGCCAAAGAAAGCGAAGCAGGATGGCGCACTCCAAGGTTACGCATCAAATAGTGGAGAGTAAGGCCGGAATCAATTATGTCCTCGACGACTAGGACATGACGATCCGCGATCTCTTCATCCAAGTCCTTGAGAATCCGGACTACTCCGGACGTCTTTGTCGCAGCTCCGTACGAAGATACAGCCATGAAATCGAACTCAACGGTAAGGTCAAATTGCTCGGAAAGACCGATTTTCTCGAGCCAGCCGTCAACCCAACGATGGGAGGAACTCGAAACGACACCAAGTTTGAGCCCGGCTTCCTTGCCGGCACAGACCGCTTCGGGGATTCCTGGCATGGCAGCAGCCCCTTCGAGGTCCTTTTCAATGGAGGCCTGCCGGGCGCCATCCAGGGGCTCCCAGTCGATGCGGCTCCCGGTCAGTTCCTCGAGATGGGTTTTTGGCGACCAGGTGTCAAAGTTTGTGCCGATACACTGGTTGAAGGTTTCCAGCGGAAGAGAATGACCATGGTCATGGAACGTCTGGCGCCAGGCCTGGTAGATAGGCCACTCGGTGTCGACGATCAGGCCATCAAAATCGAAGAGCAGGGCGCGAAGGGGAGAGGGCATGTAAATAGTATCAGGCTGCGGGTGGCGCGAGGGGCGAGGCATTCCGTTTCAGTAGGAGAAAGACCAGCCCAAGGGCGAGTAACACCACTCCGAAAAACCCGAGGAGACAGGTGAGAATCAAGTGCAGGCCGAACTGGGTGATATTACGAGTGAGTCTCCCCTTGGTGAGCGAGAATTCTTGGTTCTTGCCCAAGGAGTCGGCCACCTTCAGGAGATAGGGTCCTCCCATGTCAGGTTCGAAGGTCCCGATCGCGAAGGACTGACGGTCCGGGGTTGAGACCGTGGCTGGGGAGCGTTCCGCCAAGCGGGCGGGAAATTCCTTCCGGTCAGAAACCCGGACAAGGGAAAAGCTCATGCCGACCGGCACCATTTCCCAGTACTCGAGCGACGACGCCCCGGTCTGGACCTTCTTTTCACTCCAGAGGGTGTAGACCCCGGCCTCGTCAATCGTGACCGGAACCTCTCCCGGGGAGGTGATTCGGGCAACAGGGTTCAGGGACTGATCCAACGTGAAGATACCGGAGAAGAAGAGGAGAAGACCTCCTGCGAGGGAGGCCAGGCCGAGGCCGAGGAAAATGAAACCGAGACTACGCCGGGTCATGCTGGTGATTCAGAAATATGGGGAGGCGGCCAGGGCGGGAGCGACATCTTTTTCTCGCTCCTTCGCGGGTGGTGGGGGGAGAATGCCACATGCGCGCGCTCCTGACCATTTCTCTTCTGGCTCCCTGTTCGATTGCTCTGGGAGCTCCCAAGCCGGAAGTCCGGAAACCGGATGAGGTGGTGACCTACCGAAAAACCGAACAGGCCGAGCTCAAGCTGGAGATCTTCCGACCAGCGGGGTGGAAGGCCGATGACAAGCGGCCCTCCATTGTCTTTTTCTTCGGCGGCGGCTGGGTGGGCGGATCGACCAGGCAATTCCATCCCCAGGCCACCCGGCTCGCATCGCGTGGAATGGTTGCCTGTTGTGCGGATTACCGGGTGCGCAGCAGGCACAAGACTTCTCCCTTCGAGGCGGTGGCAGATGCCAAGGCGGCCGTTCGCTGGATCTGGCGGAATGCGGAGAGCCAGGGGATTGATCGGAACAGGATCGTATCCGCGGGGGGCTCGGCCGGGGGTCATCTTGCGGCCTGCTGCGGACTGGTTGCCGGCCATGATGACTCAAAGGAAGGCGAGCCCGTATTCATTCCCGCTGCCATGGTTCTCTTCAATCCTGTCATCGACACGTCGCCGAAGGGCTACGGCCATGACAAACTGAAGGAGCGCTACCGCGAACTTTCCCCGGTAGAACACGTGCATGGCAAGACTGCCCCGACCCTGATCCTGGTCGGATCGGCGGACACCACAACTCCGGTCACCGGCCACAAGCTTTTCGCAGCACGGATGAAGGAAAAGAAGCGTCCGTGTGAGCTGATCATCTCCCAGGGACAGAAACATGGATTTTTCAATGCGCGGGGAGACAACGAGAACTACTGGGAGACCCTCGCGAGCACGGAAAACTTCCTCGAGGGGCTGAATTACCTGAAGAAAGGTGCTCGCTGAGGGGCACGAGGCAGTGCCCCCGGATCATGGGGCAGCGAGTTCAACCTTCAGGCGCATGAAGAGGCTCCTGGATGCCTTGATGGTCTCGTGGTTTACCGCATGGACAACAGACACGCCATCATTGCCGGGATTTGTTTCAAGGATTGTCGTGAAGGCGGCCCCCGAGTTCCAGGTTTCGAGGTCGGTTGAAATCTCGACGGTGGCGAGGACGTCAGTGACGGGCAACAGCCTCTGCCGGTGGGCGAAGAGGAGGGTCCCATTTGTCCATGTGTGATTTGTCATTGGGAGGGTTTCGGCGACCAGTGGGTTGAGTCCGGCAAAATACTCCAGCAGGTTTTTTTGCTGGTCGTGGTCGGGGTCGGCGGCCGGATCGGAGAGAGAGGCGGGATCATCCTTCAGGAAGCGTCGCTGGATCCACTCAGGATAAGTGGCAACACTGGTATCAAGGGTGATATCCCATGGCTGATTGACGTTGGCGATTACCTCATGCGGGCCTGCGCCGTTCATGTCGCCGCGGTTTACGGCCATGGCTCCCCTGCTGCCAGTCACGTTGTTAGTGCCGGTATCGACCCAGTAGACCTTGCCTGCGGGGATGTCCAAGGTCATGCCGTGTGGCGTGTCCAGGCCGGTGTAGAGGTCCTCGATCGGGCCGTTGTCGAGCTGTCGGCGTTGTATCTTGTGGGCGTTGCGATCACACCAGTAGAGGTAGCCCCCGGCGGGGTCAACCTTGACCCCGCGCGTCTGGACAAGGCCACTGACGACGGTCTGGATATTCGTCGCGTCGGGAAGGTCCGCCCGGAAGATGTTCCCTCCCGAGAAGTCACCCCAGTAGATTTTCTGATGTAGCCGATCGAGATCGAGGTAATAAGGCCGGGTGGTGGAAACCAGGGTTTCACGATTACTGCCATCATAGTTGGCGCGTTCGATGCGGTTGTTGTTGCGATCGCACCAGTAAAGTTTCCCGGCGGCCTGGTCGAGGGCGAGGTCGGCGGGGAAGCCGAGGTCAGTACTTACGATCGCCTCTCTCGCGGACCCATCCAGGCGGGTCCGGTAAATGATGTCGGCTCCGTTGTCGGCATAGAACAGATCATCCCCGGGGATATCGATAGCGATGCCCCGGATGTTTGAACCTGCGGAGGGGATGAGAGTCTGCAAACCGGACCCATCAAGGTTGGCAATCCGGACAATTCTGGAACCGCGGTCGGTAAAGAGCATCTTGCCTGCGCTGGCAAACTGGGCGAATGCCAGAATGCAGATGCTAGCCGTGATGATCAGACGGAAGGACATGAATCCGAGAGGAACCAGGATCGCCAATCCTGGCCGGGGTTAAGCGGGAAGGGAAGGCTGGATCGGGGCGGTTCAATTGCGCGCGATTCCCGGAGTGCGCGCGACCACAGCCTCAATCCAGTCGATCACGCGATTGGCCTGGAGGGGCAAGCCGAGGAAGAGGGCGATGTGCCCAGCCGGATAGCGCCAGCGCTCGGGACGGCCGAGGGCATTGTAGAGGAGATCTCCGGTGTGGGCGGGGACGATGCGATCCAGTTCTCCGCTCAACATCAGGGTGGGAACCGGCGGCAGGGTAGGCGCTATTTTGAGCGGATCGATTTGTGAGCGCTGGAGGGCAAGCTCCTTGAGCCGTTGAATAGCGTTTTCCCGACTGGCCCTGTGCCGGGTGGGGGAGCCCTTTTCACTCATCAGGATTTTCGGGCGATAGATCTGGATGGACGATTCCAGCGCAATCTCCGGGAC